>JAYWBH010000601.1:0-11430 GCA_043781815.1 Bryobacterales bacterium
CCCTGATCCAGATGCGGAAGTCCACTGGGGTGAACAGAGTTGGGAAGAGATGATGGTGGGCTTTTTCGATGTTGTGGTACCAGCAAGCATGGACAAAGAGAGCTTTTTCATTCGGCAATAGATTCAGAAATCTACCCGTATTCGAAACCAGCAATTGCGTAATAAGCCAGTGGATTGCAACCAGGAATTTCAATTCCTGGTTGCAAGGACAGACTCATTCGAACCAAGGAACGCCTCGGAAGAAAGTGGAATTCTGTGGCCAAATCCTTCGCCGCCTGATTTTGTGGGAACAGATCCCAAATCAGTTGTCGGTCAGGATGAAGCGCGCAAAACCAATCCGCAAAGCGGCGGGCGTTGCTTTGAGATGTTGCCACACAAGGGCCGAAATAGGATCCAAGTGCACCTTCGCGGCAAATCGCAAACCCCAGTTCAGGACTGCCTGCGCAGGTTTCCACACGTAATAAGTTCAGTAGTTCTATGCGGGAAAGACCGAAAGCAGAACGATCCATTTCAAAGACTGGGTCGCAAGGAAGGACGGGTACAGGGTGCTTGCTCAAACCCGGTGGGCGAATCCAACGTTCTACTGCGCACTCATCCGTAAATCCGAGTGACGCATATAGCGGACGTCCATCGTCTGTGGCATCCAGCATTACGATGGATATATCCTGAGCATGCAGCCAACGGAGCGCATGCTCCATCAGCAGCCGGGCGAACCCTAAACGACGATAGTCAGGATGCGTCAACACCATCCCGATCCACGCCAGGCGACCTTCATAACGGATGGCTGTAGTGGTTGCTACAACACAGCCATCCATCACAATGCAGAAGCAGCCTTCCGGTTCTAAGCTCAGTATGCGCTGCCAGTCACGCTTGGTTTGATTCCAACCCGCAAGATTGCTCAACTTGTTTGCCTGAGGCACGTCGAGAATCGAAAGGGTTCGAATGACCAATGCTATTCCGCTGGTTTGGGTTGCCGCTTGGGTCCGGTGTAAATTTCCAGTTGATTCATATTGGCTGGAATCACCACGTCAACAAAGGCCACCATCATTTCCTGCCAACTTTGATCGCCCCACTTCACTTCCTGGGTGGGATCGGGATTGTTTTTATTGTTCGCAGAATTGTCGAAAGTTGCCCGAACGTCAATGCGGGAGCCTTTTGGCAGAACCAGGGGCTTATCCATGTAGTAGAACAATTGCCAACTGAAATCGTAATTGGGAACATTCAACACCACTTGCGATTCGCCCGTCGGATAAACCACCGTGTACTGCATGGACTTCCCTCGTAAGTGCATATGGGGTGAAAGTGCCAGCAGTTTAACGTCTTGTTGGAATATGAATTTTCCATCAACAGGGTATTCTGCAGCGCCGGGAGGAATTGCAAATTTGGAATTGGTTACGCTCATAGAATAGACACGTTCGGTTGGCGGAGTTTTTGAAAGAATCAGTCCAATGCGACTTCTGTCTTTGCCTGCCGTGCCGTTTGCGGTGTAATGCATTTGAAGAATAATATCGCTGCCTGCGGGAATCAGTTTCGCTTGACCTGGGGCCAGGTGATGAGGGACCGCACCGGGAACGTAGGTTTCAAAAACTTCTTCAAGTTGGGATAGATTGGATCGCCAGGTGACCGGGGGAACGTACGCCACACCAGGCTTGGCATCACGCAGCCAATTCGAACCTGGAGGACGAACAAAGGCCACACCATGATGAGTAACTGCGCGATTGCTGGGACGTACTTCAACCGCTGTTACCCAAGTGTCTTCCTTGAAATTAGTGGGCAGAACAAAGTGCTGGTATTCCAGAGTTCCCTTCGCTGGAATGTCGAATTCAAAGGGCATTTCGAACACAACGTCAGGATTGCCAATGGTCCAACCTTGGGCGAATGTAACCGGCTTGGGGGCATCTTTGGGATTGCCTTCTTTTGCACCAGTGTTGGCCCATTGCGTTAGAGTTTCAATATCTTTGGGATCAAGCCGACGGTCGTTTGCGAATTTTCCATGGGCTGGATCAGCAAACCACGGCGGCATTTTCTTCGACGCCACGGCATCGCGCATGGCCTTGGCCCAGGGTCGAGATTCCTTATAAGAAAGGAACGACATGGGTCCGGCCTCACCAGGACGGTGGCAGATCTGGCAATGCTTTTGCAGCACGGGCATCACGTCTTTGTGAAACGTGACATCGGGCACTGCAGCGGTTGCCAGCAGTGCCAAAAATGGAAAGAATATAGCTAACTTCATAACCTAAAGGGTAACTCCTATTTGTTAGTCAACGCCACTACGCCGGGCAGTTGAACTCCACCCAGGAATTCCAGCGAAGCACCTCCGCCTGTGGAGATATGGCTGATTTTGTCACTTACACCGGCAGACTGAATGGCCTTCTCCGAATCGCCACCACCGACAATGGAAATGGCTCCAGAGTTGGCTACGGCCTTTGCCAGGGCAACTGTGCCAGTATCAAAAGGCTTCAGCTCAAACACGCCCATGGGTCCATTCCAAATGATGGTCTTGGCCTTTGCAGCGACTGCAGAAAACAGTTCAATGGTCTTTGGACCAATGTCCAGAGCCATGCTGCCATCGGGGATCACGGTGACAGTCTGATGCGGGGCATCGGCTTTGAATTCTTCGGCAACCACGTGGTCAACGGGTAGTAACAGTTTGGGACCAAGCTGATCCATTAATGATTTAGCCAATTCCAGTTTGTCTTCTTCTACCAAAGATTTGCCAGTAGGTTCGCCGCGGGCGCGGAGGAAAGTGTATGCCATAGCGCCACCGATCAGCAACTGATCCACAACCTTTGCCAGATTTTGAATCACTTCGATTTTGTCGGAAACTTTTGCACCTCCTAGAATGGAAATGCAAGGGCGTTCCGGGTTGGTGGTTGCCTTACCTAAATATTCCAGTTCCTTATCCATCAGCAAGCCGGCGGCGGCTTGGGAGACAAAGGCAATCATTCCAACAGTGGATGCATGGGCGCGGTGAGCGCTGCCAAAAGCATCGTTCACATAAACGTCGCACAACGAAGCCAGTTGTTTTGCAAAGGCAGGGTCGTTACTTTCTTCTTCGGGATGGAAGCGCAGATTTTCCAACAACACGACGTGCCCAGGCAGCGGTTTCAAAGCTTCCACTTCAGGGCCGACGCAATCGGGAGCCATCACTACAGGGCGTCCGAGCAATTCTGCAAGACGCACGGCACAGGGCTTAAGACTCATCTCAGCGTTCGGTTTTCCTTTGGGGCGACCCAAGTGGCTGGCAAGAATCAGGCCAGCGCCATGATCCAAAGCGTATTGAATTGAGGGCAAGGAAGCACGAATGCGCTTATCGGAAGTGATCTCCTGGCCACCAGCGGCCAACGGGACATTGAAGTCCACGCGCATGAACACACACTTACCTTTTAAATCGAGGTCACGTATCGAAAGTTTAGACATAGCGTTTTTGGGCTAGAAATTTGATCGTAGCACGTCGAAGTAAATGCGCACTCCCTTGAGGAACTCGGCAATGGGGATACGTTCGGCGTCGCTGTGCATGGTGGCGAGTGTTGCGGCGTCAATTACCATGGGGAGAAGGCCGTAAGAGGGCACGCCTTTCGCGCGAAAATTACGGGCATCGGTGCCATAGGGAACCAACATCGGGGTGACCACAGCGTTAGGGTGGTGCTTCACAATGGCTGCTTTCACAGCGGCGAATAAAGGTGTCTTACTGTTTGAAACCCCAGTATCCATGGGGTCCGAAATCAATTCAACGGTAACGCGAGGATCGTTGATACGAGCCTTCACTTCGGAAATAAATTCGGCAGAGTTGACGCCCGGCAGCAAGCGGCAATCGAGTGTGGCTTCGCTTGAAGATGGAATGACGTTCGCTTTGGGAGGGTCACCCACACCTGCTCGGAGAGTAGTTAGCGAAATGGTATTGCCCTGGATTGCATTGGTGAATTTGTTCTTGGCCAACGTACCAACGTTCTGAACCATCTCATCCATAATGGGGTGGCGTTTGGTTGTGGGCGGCAATGCAACGGCATTGCTGATGGCGGCTAGCAAAATATCGTTGGCGTTGTCGGCGATAGGTTGTGAGCCATGTCCTGCTGTTCCCTTGGCGCGAAGTCGCAACCAACTGGATTGTTTTTCACCCACTGAAATTCCGAAGATAAGCTTGTTGGCCGATAGAACGTCGTAAGATCCGAGGCCGCCTTCATCCAGCACGTAGGCCGGGTTCAATTCATCCCAGTGATTGGCCATCATCCACTTTACGCCCATCGGTCCGTTGGTTTCTTCATCACACGTGGCCATCAGTACAATGTCACGGGATGGTACAATTTTCAGGCGTTTAAGCAGTGTAAGGGCCATTACCTGTTGAACGCCAACCCCTTTCATATCCAAAGTGCCGCGACCCCAAATGAATCCGTCTTTAATTTCAGCGCCGAAAGGATTCACACTCCAGGCCTTTGCATCCACCGGCACCACATCCATGTGCGTCAGCAATAGAAGCGGTTTGACACTGCGATCACGACCCTCAAGACGCGTGATCAGGTTGACGCAATGGGATGTGTCTGGTTGGTAGCGGGTTACTTTCAATCCTGCATTTTCCAATTCTCCAGTTAGAAGATCGGCGGTGGCTCGCGTATCCGCAGGAGGATTGATGCTGGGAATGCGCACGTATTTCTGCAACAGTTCGACGGAGTGTTTATCCGTTTCAGTCCAATTCGGTTCTTGCGCAATGGCAAGCAATGGCAGCAGTACAAGTAAGATAGTTTTCATTTTTCTTTCTCCGGAAGATTGGTAAGAGTGACGGAAATACCCAATGATTGGTAGGCTTCGAGCAATGCTCCAATGGCGGGTCCGTATTGCGGTGGAACCACTGTTCCGTCGCTCATTTCTACAAGCAGGGTGAACCTTTGCAGCAAAATACTACTTTGGAAAACGCCGCCAATTGGTGCAACACGGCAAGCGGCCCCTGGCTGAAATAACTGATTGCGCGCAGCGGCGGTGATCAACGCCAGCTCTTGCGCGGCATTGTGAAGGAGCGTCAGCGCAACGGTATCGCCGGCCATGGCCGTTTCATCGACTAACTTTGAAAGAGCCGCAATGCGCGGGCGAGGAAAATCCGATGTGTAGAAGCGGTGCAGCAAATCGTTAGCATCGGCGGCACCCGTTGTTGCTAACAACGCACTGTGGAGTGCAGTCTTCGGACCCCAGCCTTCATGCTGGCGCAGGACGGCGCGCAGCGCTTGTCGAGTGAGGTCGAACCCGCCACCCTCATCACCAAACATGTAGCCCCAACCTCCGGCTCGACTCGTATTTCCGTTGGGTCCGCGAGCGAAGGAAATGGAACCAGTTCCAGCGATGGTAATGCAGCCAGGGCCACCAGCATGTGCTCCGGTAAGGGCGATCAAAGCATCGGTGGTCACAACAAGATGGTTCACGGAAAGCAGTTGTTGCAGTATAGCCAACTTGTCCGCAGGGCCGCCAGAGAAGCCCAGGCAGGCAGCTTCAAATGCAACTGGCGAACTAATTCCAGCTTGCTGGCAAGCCTTTTCAACGCACCCACCAATGACGCGGATAAACTTTTCACGACCTTCGGCAGCAGATTGAACATGATTGCATGGGCCGTCCTGACCAAGCCCAAGTACGCGGCCTGTTTCGTCGCCGATGACGGCCATGGTGGAAGATTGGCCACCGTCCACACCCAGGAAAAGTTTCATGGCGTATTTCCAGTGAGATTGTAAAGGCGGCTTGTACCTTTTACGGCGATGAGTTCCATGCCCCAATATCGTGCATTTTTCTTTACATCCTGATAGCCGTAGTTGGTCTCTGAAATCAAGAAATAGTCTATGCCTCGGGCCATCATCGCGCGCGTAGACAGCAGCCTCCAGCCTTCTGGAGCTTCAATCACCGATTCTTTGGGAGTGTTGGAAAGCACATATTTGTTGCCATATTGATCGTACCCTTCCAGGGCCATAAAACCAGGTGTTTGGTCGCGTGAAACTTCCAGAACCACTTGGTCTACCAGTTGTGGGCTGGGGAATTGAATTTCAATAAACATGCCTGGTCGCTTCGGTTCCCAGGATGACCAACGGGTTACCGGAGAATTATCAAAGGCCATCTGCACATCCCAAGGGTTTGGTGAGCTACGTAGTTTCCAGGACGGCAGGCGTGGCACTTCGCTTCTTTGGGAGAATAATCGGAACTCCGCCATGGACCATTTCTCAGATGGCAGATTGCCTGTTTGTACCAAACGGATGCGAGTTAGTTTTTGCGATGGAAAGTTAAAAGTTGTGCGTCCAGTGGATAGATATGCCGGCATTAGAGCACTGTGGAAGATGTCGGTGATGATTTCTCCGTGCGCACTTTGGAAACTGACCATGAACTTGGGTTTAGAATAGGCTTCTTGAATCTGATCGAAACCAAACACTGTTTTATCCATTGGAACAACTCTTTCAATTTCCCTAGTCATGGCATAGCCGCCCACGTTTCGGCCAATGTAATAGTCATCGTCAGTAATGTGAAATGAGCTTTTCCAGGGGATCCGATTCAATCGCCACGTATATTTTGCGGAGTACAAAGGAATGGCATCGGGCCAGCTTAACGCAGCATGAATCAAGGCTAGCGCGAGGGCCAAGTGAGGGACTGATTCCAGTAGCATGGCGAAACTGAGTGCCCAAAATGGTGCTGAAGGAATCAGGAATCGAGTGCCGACATTGGCAGGGTAGGGAAGTGTGAACAGCAATGCGGCCAGGATCAAGGGTCGGGCTGCGCGCTTACGGAAGCCGAGAAGTCCCAATGGAAGCAGAATAAACACTGGGCCAAGCAGGCCACCCAGCTTATCGCCTCGAATGGTTGCTTCCACTGGAATCCAAGCAAGATTTTCCATGCCATAGCGCGACATATTGCGCTTGTAAGAAGCTTCAAACCAAATGTGAATATTGTGATTTGGAAAAATAGAATTTAAAAATGGCGATACGGGATTGCCGACAAAGAGTGTGTTCTTGATCATCCACGGCAAGATAAATATAGAGGCGATGGCGACCACTTTTGCTGCAGGTAGAAACCAGGGTTTACGATCACGATACAGTTCCTTGATGATAGTCACCACTGCATAAGGAAGCGCTAGAAAGGCCGTATACTTGAGTGCAAACGCGAATCCAGCAGTTATGCCAATGGCCGTGATCAGCGACGCTTGACGTTGTTGCTTCCACAATTGGACAAGGTAAAAGACCGTGAAAATCGCCGATGCTGTGGCAAGGTCGTTATAGGCGCTGATGCCATCCACGCCGATCACAGGTGCGCAAAAGATGAGAACAGCGGCAAGGGCTCCAGCGTTGACGAATCCATTGCGACGTCCAAAACAAAGGATCATCCAGGGGAGCAGCCATAAAAAGATCATGTGTGTCATGGCTGCGGCTGGATGTCTTCCAATTGAATAAGGCAACAGGAACAGCATTTCCATAGCTTGCGAAAGGCTGGCGTACATATTGGTGGTGATGGGATGGAAGCCGTGCTCCCGGTAGTAGCGGGTGGTTAGGCCAAGATGGTAAGCCATGCCATCGGGACTGATTTCCGGGGCCATGGCATTGGAAATGTAGAGCACTCCAAAGACAGCCGCGATGATTCCTAAAACATATTTCCATGTTTTTGGAAGCGGTGGAAATGACTGTGTGGGTAGAACGAAAGCCTTAAATTTCCAGCCGATTATCATCACGGCTGCGGCTAGTCCCACCAGGACACCTTTGTGGATGAGGTGTGCTGCGGCTAACAGGAACATCACTAAGCTCCAAACAGAGCAACCCAAAACAATGGCGATGGCGGGCTGTTCCTGGCGAAATAGTTGAATGTTCAATCGCCTAAGCAGCAATTGACCGATGACGAAGTTAACTCCCAGAGATGCGAAAAATCCTAAAAGGATATACAGCACCTGCGACATCAGTCAATGAATCCAAGGTTGGAAATGATGAAGCCGTACTTTTCACCTTCAGGGCTGGTATAGATTTTATCGATGGTGGCGGAGACAATATTTTCAACGTCGGACTTCAACCATTCTGCAGGAACTGCCTTTTCCAATTTCTTGAAACCTTCTTTGGTGTGGGTCTCTTTTGCGAGCTCGTGGCCGTTGATTAACCAGACGATAGTCACTGGTCCGGTGGCGGTTAGGGCTGTGGGGTTTATTGTGAAATCGGCATGAAAGCGCATATTTTCGAGCTTTTTCAATTTGAAGCGGAAGGTTGGATTGGCTTGCGTCCAACGCCATTGCGCTTCGGCGTGGGCAGGCACTACGCCACTGACAATGTATTCCTTAATCAACGGATCTTCCATGTTCACATAGCGACCTACGGCGGGGGGATCGGCGGCTCGGATATCTTGTTGCTGCGATGGAATCGATGCTGATTCGGGAGCTTTAGAACAGGCAGTGATCAGAATAATAGTCAGTAGAAGTACGAAACGCATAGTGCTCATCTTTTGTACGTCCTAGTATGTTTTATCTTTGGCATAACAGAGGTCATCCATAGGACACTTGTTGCACTTCGGCTTACGGGCAACACAAAAAGTGCGACCGTGATGAATCATCTGGTGTGAGAATTGTATCCAACGATCCTGCGGCAGCAGCTTGATAAGAACCTTTTCCACACGCTCTGGCGTGGACATTTGGGTTATTGCCAGCCGTTGAGAAATGCGCAGAACGTGAGTATCTACTACAACGCCGCTAGCAATTCCGTAGGCCGTACCAAGAACAACGTTAGCCGTTTTTCTAGCTGCGCCTGGAATGGTGAGAAGATCTTCCATGGTGTGGGGAACTTCGCCGCCGAAGTGAAGAAGAATCCTCTTGGCTGCTCCGACAATGCTTTTTGCCTTATTGTTATAAAAGCCCGTGCTATGGACATCTTGAGCTAATATTTTGGGATCGACGCAGGCAAAATCGGCGATGGTCGGATATTTTTTGAACAAGCCGGGTGTTACCATGTTCACTCGCGCATCGGTGCATTGTGCAGATAGTATGGTGGCTACCAGCAGTTCAAAAGTGTTGCTGTGATGCAGGGCGCAGGTGACGTTAGGGTAGGTCAGATCCAGAATTTCCAGGATCTTCTTGATGCGCGCTGTGCGTTGTGCGGCGTTTTTTGGGCGCGTCATGTACCTTTTTCTTTGAGAACTTCATGATAACATTCCGCAGCCCTTGGGTTCCTTTTTTAGTGGCATTGATCGTTTTTGCGCGAGTGGTGCACGGCACGTTCCATTTGGACGACTACGCATTACTGGTGGATCCAGCGATTACTTCTCCAGATGGTTGGTTAGACTGTTTTCGGTTGATGCAAACGCGTCCGCTCACCTGGCTTACGTTTTGGGCTAACTATCAAATGTTTGGCGAATGGGCGGGCGGGTACTTGGCGGTGAATGTTTTGCTACATGCGGTGAACGCGGCATTGGTGCGCATTGTTATGGTCCGGGTGGTTCCTGTAGATGTGGCAGTTGGAGCGGCGATTCTATTCGCGGTGCATCCATATGCGGTGGAACCCGTGAATTCGATTTTTGCGCGCGCGATTCTTTTGGCCACTTTGTTTTCTTTACTGGCTATGTGGGCTTGGTTTGCTGGAAAGTTTTGGTTGGCAATGGGATGGTTCACCGTAGGAATGTTAGCCAAGGAAGAGTGCGCCGCGCTGCCGTTGTTTTTTCTGATGTATGAGCTATCGGCATTTGCGGGGAAAGATCGTGTTCGTCCCAAGTTTGCAGTTGCCGCTATGGTAGCTGTTGCTTGCCTGTTTGGGGTTCGGACAATTGCTGCTACCAAACTAATTGCTGGGGCGGGGAGTGGATTTGGGGCCGGGGTTACCCCGATGCAATATTTATGGACACAAGGAAGAGCTATCGGTGAATATGCGCTGAAGGTGCCTTTACCGTTTGGTTTGACGATTGATCCGGACATTGGCCCAACTGGATGGATCTGGTGGATGGCTATAGGTGCGGGCGTTATTCTTGCAAGCTTTTGGTTTCGAAAACTGCAGCCAGGATTCTGGATTCTTGCTGGTCTGGTTTTGCTGCTTCCCAGTTCCACTGTTTTACCTGCAGCGGATTTGATGGCGTTCCGCAGAATGTATTTGCCGATGGTTGCTATCTCAGTTGGTTTGGCATCCATCCAATTTAGGGCATGGCAAAAGTGGACAGTTCTCCTATATTTCGCGGCCCTCAGCTTCTGGTTGACTGGCTTTTGGCACAGTGAAATGTCGCTATGGACTCGGGCAATAGGCGAATCGGGCAGGGTGCGGCCACGCATACAATTAGCTCGAGTTCTGCCTCCTATCGATGCACTAAGTCTTCTAGAGGAAGCCCAAAAAATTACACCAGACGACGGAACGGTGGCATCCGAAAAAGCAAGAGTGTACTTGACCATGCAGCAACCGGCGTTGGCCCTGGCTGAGTTTGGAAGGGCATTGGCACTGGCTCCAAACGACCCGTTGGCCCTTGCCAATCGTGGCAGCGCGCTGGCCATGTTGGGTCAAAAAGAAGCCGCTAAGTTGGACTTTGAACATGCGCTTCTTCTGGACCCCTGCCAGTTCGATGCCCGTTACAACATGGAAAAAGTTCTTGGTTATCCAGTTGTAAATTCATCTGCGGGCTGCCGATGGAATCAAGTACAAAAACGAAAATTAGGAATGGTTCCGTAATGTCTAGTTACCAATTACGCTGTGAAATGATTGTGCCGCTTCCCATTGACGAAGTGTTTTCGGTGTTTGAAAATCCTTACAACCTGATTCAGATCACGCCGCCGTCACTTGATTTTCGGGTGACCAATCCCGAACAGGTGATCATGCGTGCCGGTGCTTTGATTCACTACAAATTTCGCATGATGGGAGTTCCGCTATCGTGGACAACGTTGATTTCCAGCTACAGCCCGCCAAGGCAATTCATTGACGAACAGAGCAGTGGTCCTTACACACGATGGCACCACTTACACACTTTCGAGCAGACGTCAGAAGGCATTGCCGTAAGAGATGTGGTGGATTATACGTTGCCGTTTGGGGTGTTGGGTGGGCTGGCGCAGCCAATCGTCAAATGGCAATTAGTGAACATCTTCGGTTTTCGGCAACAGGCTTTGGCCAAGATGTGGGGCGGTGCAAAAATCACTCATCCAGTGATTTCTGCGGTCAGTTGAAAACGCTATTCAATAATTTCCGCAGTGGCTTTGAGGAACTGCCAATCGGGCAATTCATAGGCGCGCAATTTCGTGGCGATGGATCCTTTCGCTTCCTTGGCTTCCATGGGTCCAAGATCACTCACCGTTACCGGAAACGTACCGATGATTGTGGATGGTCCAGTGCCGGAACCAGAGGTCAGAGTAACTTTCATTTTCACCTCGCCCATGTCTGCTGCGGAGTGATTGATGACGATCATTCGAACTTGCAGTTTTTGACGGGCATCTTCCAGAATACGAACTCCGGTAAGTTCCAATTGTTT
>JAYWBH010000602.1:0-3799 GCA_043781815.1 Bryobacterales bacterium
GTAGGAATAAGAATATCCAGCTTCATTCACCAGGCTGGCGTTCAAAGCACCGGTCAGTCGCAAGTTCAAACCACGACCCGGAGATTTCGTAGATGTATCCGAAACGCCCGGCAAAGCAGCACCTGTGAACAAACCGCGCGGTTCAATCGTAGGAATGTCGTCATTGATGAAGCGGCCTTCCGTGCGCCACTTTTCGTTGAACACATGATCAATCTTGATGGCTTCCTGACGGGAATTATTCACGTTCCGAAAGATGGCATTCAACAGATGACTGGAAGGGGCATCGGGGATCTTGGAGAAAATGTCTTTGATATAAGCTTGGGCCACCGGGTCAATGTTCGGAATAGTTGTCGATGAATCCGTGCAGGTGGATCCGGTAAAGGCGACACACACCGGTGCCGCAAAAATTCCTTTCTTCTCATCGGCAGTGGGTGCTGTGGCCTGCACTGCGTTATATGTGATCACTCGGCGATACTCTTGCGAAAAGAAGAAAAAGGTCTTGTTCTTGCCGTTGTAGATTTTGGGAATAAAGACAGGACCACTAAACGTCCCACCAAAATTGTTGTAGCGAATGGGGGCAACTCTTGACGTTCCATCAGGGCCCAGGTTCACTCTGTTCGCGTTATTGAAAAAGTTATTCGCCGCTATTTTATCGTTACGAAAAAATTCGTACAGGCTGCCATGCAATTTGTTGACGCCACTCTTAGTAACCACGTTGATCATGCCGCCAGAGTTGCGTCCGAATTCAGCACTGTATTGACCACGCAACACACGAAACTCCGCAATGGAATCCACACTGGGGTAGTTCAACAAAGTTAAGTTAGCACCGCGATCCACATTATCGGCACCATCCACACTCCATCCATTCTGGTCGGTACGTCCGCCGTTGATGGAAAATCCAACAGCGTTAGATTGGCCAGTGAGTGGGTTGGAAGTGCCCACATAAATTTGATCATCCAACCCCGTGAACGTCACGCCGGGCATCAGGGAAACAAGCTGTTCATAGTTGCGCGCGTTCAACGAAAGTTCTCGAATCTGCTGGCCCTCAATTAAATTTTGCGAAGTCGGCGATTGTAGTTCCACGCCCGCAGCTTCGGCTTCAACAGTCACTTCCTGAGTCAAATCCCCAATTTCAAGACGCAAGTTGATGGTCAACTTGTCGTTCACATTCAATACAATATTCTTCTGCGTCGCCTTCTTAAAACCAGCCACTTCCACGCTGATGGCGTATTGCCCGATGGGTAACACAGAAGCTACATAGTTGCCGTCAGCACTCGTTGTAGCAACGCGAACCACAGCATTGCGATCAGTGTTCGTGATGCGGACCAAGGCTTTGGGAACACCCGCCCCAGTTGCATCCAACACCGAACCAACAATAGTTCCAGTGATCTCTTGCGCAAAACAGGCACTGGCAAATAGCGAAAGGCTGAGACAAAAAAGCTTCAAGGTGACCTCCAGAAGACAGTTACAGATATGTTTCGAAGCTTACCATGCAGGGAAATTCGACCGAGACGGTACTCCGACACGATACGCCCAAACCGAGCCGTGACCGCGAGGGATCGGTGCTTGACTCGCGAATCACGCTATTTCAACCGACACGATACGCCGATCCGCCGTGACCGCGAGGGAGCGTTGCTTAACACGCGAATCACGCTATTTCAACCGACACGATACGCCCAAACCGAGCCGTGACCGCGAGGGAGCGGTGCTTGGTATTTCACTACCTTCGCGTCCAATGAGACACGTGGTCCCGACGCATTATTCGGATACTGTGGCCCAACGCCCCAGCTACTGTTACAGTGATACCAATGCGCCGGACCACCCGTTGGAGCCTTCTCCTCCTCACCACTTCCCTGCCCTTCTCCGCCATCGAACCCACCGGATTCCGCGTGCTCAAGCCCTTCCCCATAATCCTTGAAAACTCCGCCACTCCTCAGCGCCATCAAATTGAAACCATGCTCGGTGGAGTGGCTATTTTCGACTTCGATAACGACGGTCGTCCCGATGTCTTTTTCACCAACGGCGCCACCCAACCAGGGCTCACCAAAGATGGGCCGAAGTATGCCAATCACCTCTACCGCAACCTGGGAAATTTCAAATTTGAAGATGTCACAAAACAGGCCGGTTTAGAAGGGGTTGGCTACAGCATGGGGGCCGCCGTGGGGGACATTGATCACGATGGTTTTCTTGACCTGTTTGTCACTGGAGTGGGCCAAAACATTCTCTATCGTAACCGTGGCGATGGCACGTTTGAAAAGCGCGCGTTCCCCTCAACCGGCTGGTCTATCTCTGCCGGGTTTTTCGATTACAACGGCGATGGTCACCTGGACTTGTTCATTGTCAACTACGTCCAATGGGACCCAGCAAAAGAGCCGTTTTGCGGTGAATTGCAAAAAAATATCCGCACCTACTGCCATCCGAAATATTATCAGGGCCTGGCCAATTCACTGTTTCGGAATGATGGCAAAGGCAATTTCATTGATGTTTCCCAGGAGTCTGGCATCGGCAAACACATTGGTAAAGGGATGGGGCTGGCCTTTGCCGATTACGATAACGATGGCCAACCCGATGTTGCCGTCACCAATGACACAACTCCGAATTTTCTGTTTCATAACGAAGGCAACGGAACCTTTCGCGAAGTCGGCATGGCCGCCGGCATTGGCCTTAATGATGATGGTCGCGCCCTTTCCTCCATGGGCATTGACTTTCGTGATATTGACAACGACGGCCGCCCTGACCTGTTCCTGACCGCTCTGGCCAACGAAACATTTCCGCTCTATCGCAATCTGGGCAAGGGCCTGTTTCAAGACATTACCTATCCCACCAAAATCGGGCAAGCCACGCTTCCGTGGAGCGGTTGGAGCACTGCCGCTATTGATTTCGACAACGACGGTTGGAAAGATCTGTTCACTGCCAACGGCGACGTGAACGACAACACAGAAAAGTTTTCCAGTCGAGCATCCAGGCAACACAACGCCGTACTTTGGAACACTGCCGGTAAAACTTTCCGAGCAGAACAGTTCGGCACCGCAGCACTCTATCGAGGAGCTGCCTTTGCTGATTTAGATGGCGATGGTGCCGTCGATGTTGTCGTTACCCGGCTCAACGAATCGCCGGTGATCCTGCGCAATACCAGTGCTGTGGGTCGCCATTGGATGGGCTTCCACGTACCCTTAGGAACCTTGGTTCATATTCGCACCGCCGCTGGTGAGCAATGGAACCACGCCACGGCGGCGGTAGGCTATGCCAGCTCTTCTGATCCGGTGGTGCACTTTGGCTTAGGCGCAGAAAAGACGATTATTGAAGCAGAGTTTCAATATCCCGGCGGGAAATCAAAAAAGTTGCAGAACCTGACGGTTGACCGCTATTTGACGCCCTGAAGCTTCCTCACTTTATCCAGCAACAATCTCGCCGATTCGCGCGTTGGCTCCCACGCCACAGCGTTGCGCAACAACGTTTCCGCTTCCTCTAAGTTTCCCTGCTGGTATCGCACTCGGCCCAACTCTGCTGCCGCTTCCGCAGAATGGGGTGCGAGTTTCAATGCCTGTTGCAACCTGTCACCAGCTTCGGTCAACCGTCCAGTCCGATAAAGAAAAATGCCGTAGCGCAGTTGCGATTCGCCAATAAAATCCTTGGCGGTAAGTGCCTTTTGAAAGCTGCTTTCTGCTTCGGAAATCTTACCCAACGCCTCATAAGCCTGTCCCAAAGCGGTTTGAGTCCGACCAGCCTGCCCGTCGTCCAGTTTCTTCAAAACGGCAATGGCAGGCTCAAATCGATTCAAGGCGTACAGTGCGCGAGC
>JAYWBH010000603.1:0-3795 GCA_043781815.1 Bryobacterales bacterium
GATGATGACCATTCTGGAAAAATATAGCGGCGGACCAGTGGGCATCAACACCATTGCGGCGTCGATTGATGAGGAAGCTGCCACCATTGAAGAAGTGTACGAGCCCTATTTGATCCAGTTGGGATTCATTGATCGCACTCCGCGTGGAAGAGTGGGGACCAAGCGAGCCTTCGAATATTTCGGAGTACGTCCGCCGCGGGCTGATTCAGATTCGCAGAGTTTTCTGTTCTAGATTTGGGATTGAAATGAAAGTGTATCTGGGCTTGGGAAGCAACATTGGGGATCGCCTACAATACCTGATCCAAGCCATAGCAAAAATGAACGAGTCGGAAATTAGCGTGCTGCGCATATCTTCCTATTGGGAGACTGAGCCTGTTGGCTATGCCGATCAACCATGGTTCCTCAACGCAGTGGTGGAAGCAACCACTGTTCTAAAACCTGCACTTCTATTGACAAAGTTGAAGCAGATTGAATTCGAGCTGGGACGGAAGCAGACTGTGCGCAATGGGCCCAGAGAAATTGACATAGACATTCTGCTGTACGGCGACAGGCGGTTGGAAAGTACCTCACTTACCCTGCCGCATCCAAGGCTCCATGAGCGGCGATTTGTCCTGGAGCCACTGGTGGAGTTGGCACCAGAGCTTCAGCATCCTGTTTTGGGCAAATCAATGCGGGAATTACTGGACGCTTTAAAAGCAGAAGAACCCGCCGAAGCGGGCTCCTCAATGTTTCGACTCAATTAATTGCTAGCGCAACTAATGCGTTCAATCCGCAAATTCAAACAGCTTGCAGATCGCAGCGGGAAAGCATCTCTGTCATCTGGTCTTTCAAGTGAAGCTTTAATTTTTTGAGCCTGTGCTCTTCCGCTTCCTGTTCCAGATTGAGATGGTCTAGCGCTTCCAGTTCCTGAAGTTTATGGTCATAGCTGGAGTGGTCATCCGCCATTTTCCGAAACTCTTCACTGGTCGATATCAGATGCGCTTTAATTTGTTCTAGCGTGTTTAGCTCCATCAGGTTGTTTATCTCCTTTGGCAAAAACCGGACCGTGACATCCGGTCACATCTATTAATTATCACTTTTACAACCGCATGACAATAGCATTTTCGATTGGACTTCCGTAATAATTTTTGCGGAGACCAACTTCAATAAACTGGTGACTGGCATACAACCTTCTAGCCGAATCATTTGATTCCCTAACTTCTAAAAATACCGCTTTGGGCAGGTTTTCCATCAACTTGGCGAGCAATCTGGAGGCTACACCACGCCTGCGAAAGCTAGGACAAACGGCCATATTCAATAGCTCCCACTCGCCAGTGGTGACCTCTCGCCAGACGCCAAATCCGGCTAATTCTATTTTTGGAAATGTTGATTCCACAATGAAGAAATGTTCGCTTAGGTAACTAAGTGGAGGCCATTGTGCAGCCTCTGGCGTGTGATTTTGAATTTCTTGAACATGGTCAAGATCCGCCGCAGTGCCCGCACGAACAGTAAACAATGGACCCATTTTCGCTTCCCAAAGAGAATGTTGCCTTCTCCCAATCTGTACCCAATCGAAATCCTGGTGAGCGATTCGAAAAGCATTTTGCGCCAGCTTGGCTCGAAATTCAGGATGAGATAAAAGAGTGTTCACTCCATCGGCGAAGGCCAGGGGAGTTTCCGCAATCCAAACCGACGCAGCATTTTCAAGGTTCAAACCTTGGCACCCAGAAGGCGTAGCGACAACGGCACGGCGCATGGCCATGGCTTCCAAAACTTTCAGATTGGTTCCGGCAGATACCAGCGTTGGGGCAACCACTACGTTGGCCTGCTCGTATAGTGTCACAACATCCGCCACAAAGCCCAGAATTTGCATTCCGTTCGATTGCTGCGGAAATGGGTCGGCAGTGTGGTTGCGCCAATAAAGTTCCGGTTGCGGTCCTGCCACCGCAGTGAATTCTGCATCGGGAAATTGTCGACGCACCAGCGGCCAGATTTGTTCAACAAAATAGCGGAAGGCCAGAATGTTTGGGAAGTGTCGAAACGACCCAATGAACAGTACTTTATGACCCGCCGTTTCCAGCGTGGGTATGAAGCGAGTTAGATCCACACCATTGGGAATCACTCGGCAACTTGGAACAGCCAGAGTGCCCGAATCTTTTTCGCTCATGGTGACGACGTGCGGAAAACGGCAGACCGCATGTTTCTCAAACCTTCTCCAACGCCAGGCATTCCACTTGGCACTGAGTGTTTGCTCACGTTGGGCCACCTGCTCATACAGGTCGAACGTCACATCATGTTCCACCAGAACATCGCCAGGGTATTGGGCCAGTTGGGTGTACTCCACTTGCAATAACGACAGCCCCAATTCTTGTCGACTGGTTGCAAGAAGCTTTCGCAAAACTGACGATTCGTATTCGCAGACTTCCGGCGGAGCAAGTGAAGCCCAGCGGGGCTTACGATAGCGGGGCAATTCCAAAACATAGGCAAGCGAAACAAATTCCAGGATCGGCGAGGCAGCGTCGGGCTCACCGAATGCGTAGAGAACGATATCGAATTCCTTCGCCGCTTCTCGTAGAAGATGGTAAATGCGGACGGCTCCGCCATGGGAAAGCGGCCAGGGAAAATATGGCGAAAGGATTCCAATTCGTCGACGACCCTTACGCCAAGGACGACCCTCCAACATCACGTATTTACTGGATCGGAACCCATCGCCATTGGACCAGGGCCGCAACCAAATGCGGTCCAACTCAACACCCTTCAGAAACAGAGCGGACGCGATGGGTGACCAAAGACTTGCGTGGTGACGTTCTAATCGGATGTTGAAAGCGAGAATTTTCCTTGGAGCAAGAAGGGCAGCTACTTTATGCAGCGGATGTGGAGAACCGTCAAATAGAACAGGGGCCAGTCCGACGCGGTATTGCCGCAGAGCACGGCGGGATTCCAGAAAGGGGTCTTGCGTAGAGACAACGATAGTAGCCACACCGGGGACTTCAATTCCCTGCCCCAGGCAAATTAAAAAGTGGCGACGCTTCGGCTCAAGGTCGCGCACTTCAGCGGCCATTTTTCGACACCGTTCCAAGTCACCAGACGCAAAGGAAACAACTACCGCTTCAGACTCTTTACCCACTAGCCGAAACAGTGCAGTCTTCCAACTCACGCAGCCTCACTCGCATCCACTTTCACCCTGCTCAACAGGAACGCGGCACACAAGGGCAGAAACGCAATTGCCTGGCACACCGGCGCAAATCCGTAATGATCCGCAGTCCAACCCACCGCTGGCGAAACCACAGTCTGCAGGAATCCATAAGCCGACGTGAGTGACGCCACGGCGAATGCGGCTCGCTTGCGTCCGAACACTTCCAAAGGCATGGAATAGAGATTCACGGTGAAGATGGTACCGCAAAAATAGCTGACAGCCATTAACAAAGCTGCACCGCCCGCAGAGCCCATCCACGGCACGGCGGCTGTGCAAGTCATGCCCACGCATCCTATCCAAATGGCGCGCATCCTAGCTTGCTGAATGGGCATTCCCTGGCCACTCCAACGCAGCGTTAAGTATCCGCCTGTTAATCCGCCGACCAGCCCCATCAGCGGCGTGATCCAGGCGAACTGCGCATTGGCTTGAGACTGACTCAGACCCCAGGTTTTCACCAAATAGGGTGTCACCCAATTAGTCCACAGACTGTAGGTTGTCATGCCCAGGATGGTAGCGGCGATAAACGTCCAATAGCGTTTGTCGGAGAGCATGTCTTTGATAGAAGTCTGGCGGGCATGCGGGGAAATTGGCGGCGCAGGAACCCGGTAAGACGTCAGCCA
>JAYWBH010000604.1:0-11394 GCA_043781815.1 Bryobacterales bacterium
GGTGTCACAAACTGAATCACCCCCGCCCACATGCACATCAACTGCGACACATTATCCAGCGCTGGTTGATTCCCTAGCAACACTGTCACCGCTCCAGGGACCCATGGCGATGGCGTATTTGGGATGCAGGGCATTGGCGTCAGCACCCCCAGTGCTGCGGTGGTCGCAGCAGCTACTGTGGGATTTGCGATCGACATACATGCGCCAAATGGCATGATATTCACCATCGGCACATGATCCATAATGTTGGCGTCCGGCATCATGTCCGTCACCACCTTATTTACGGGCAACACAACCAGTGCACTCGGGGCTACCCCGAAACTGCACATCATTTGCGCACCCATGCAAACTTGGTTTGGCATTTTTCGTATTATGTCACAAATCGGCTTGCGACAGAACCCTCTACTTACTCTCTAAGTACCCTAACGGATTGTCGAAATCGAACCCAAACAATCGCGGATTCTCGCCGATCACCGCCGCCGAAACAATGTAGAAAACATATTTATAGGTTTCTTCTGGAATCTTCTCCTTGCCCATGGCCAACAAGTGCCAGAAGTTCCTTTCCCGAGGATTATCGGGCATCTTTCGCACAAGAGGCAGCACGCTGCCCTCTCCCCAGTTGTAACAGGACATCACCAGAAGTCCTGATGCCTTGGCGTCTGTGGTGTACAGAAACTTCAAGTAAGAAGCGGCGGCTTTGGTTGCCCGGTCCCAGTGATGGCGGTCGTCTGCCGGGTCCGGCCTGGGAAGGTCGGTCAATGGGCCCAGTTTGAGTCCGTAGTCCAGCGCAGTCTGCGGGATGAATTGCCACATGCCCTTGGCGATGCCACTGCGAGTCGGAGGGCCGCTGATGTAGGCATCGAAATCGCTTTCCTGCAATGCCAGATACATAAACTGCGGCGGTAGATCGCGAGCCAGCATTTCCTTGACGATCGTTGGAATATACCCGTTCTCCTGGGCTCTCTTCACTGCCTTGGCCAGCCTGTTGGAACCTTTCCATTTTGCAATGTAGTTGTTGATCTCCGCCATGAATTCCGGAGGCATTTCCAGTTCGCACTCCCCAAAAATTCTGGCGATTCGCAACACTAGCCGCTGCTGTTCCGTCATTTTCGGATCATAAACATGCAAGCCGTCCAGGAACTTATCGTAGTTCTTCTCCATCTCTTTGCGACGGTCTTTGTACTTCGAAAGCTCCGCTGCACCTTGCTGCGAATTGGACGCGCGGACCATGGATTCCACTCCCGCAATATCCAAATCCAGTGACTTGATGGTGTAGAACAAAGTCACCGCCATCGCTTTTTGCTGGGACACCTGTTGATGCAGATACCAAGCGTAACCACCGGCCGCAACCACACACAGGCCAAGCACAGCCATCACTCCGCCATACTTACGCTTCTGCTTTTTCTGAACCTCAGCAAATGCATGACGCACCAAAACCGTATGTTCCCCGGCAGGACCAGCAGTGGTCGGATTTTGGAAATAACGCTCAATACTTTTTGTAGTTGCAGGATCTGGTAACACCGTCTTGGCTTGCACAGGTGTTGGCGGAGGAGGAGGTGGTGGTGGCTTTTCGACGCTGAATAAAACGGTTGGACCCTCTATACCCAAGCGAATAGAAAGCTCCCCATCAATGGCACTGTTCTGCACCCGCTGGCCATTTACAAAAATTCCGTTACTGCTGCCCAGGTCGGTCACCGACCATTGCCCGTTCCGCAAATTCACTTCCGCATGACGACGGCTCACGAATTCGTTTTTAATGCAGACGTCCGTTTCATCCACCCTACCGATGCAGAACGATTTCTGAAATCGGTGATCGTACGGGCCGGATTCGGTTTGTGCACGAACTCGAACTGAGGGCGTGAATGGTTGTTCACTCATGTCGATTGTAAGGTTCTCGGTATCCCCGATTATAGCGAAGGGGCCACCCAACACTCAGTGCTCTACTATATGCTGGATGGGAGGAACATAGATGAATACCATGACAGTTAAATTGGTAATTACCTGCCTGTTGGCATCGTGCCTGATGGCCCAACAGCAACAAGAGCGCGCTACAACACGCCAAATGTATTTTGCAGGACTGGATGCGCCCGCAAAAACTCCACTCAAGCCCACACCTGCTGCCGTCAACAGGCCTGTTGTTGCGCAGCCCGCTGCACAAAACGTTTCACAGAACGTTTCACAAAACAACAAAGCTCCGTTGGGTTTGAAATACACCTTGCTCAAGAATATAGGTGGCCAGGATGTGGAAGTGGCGTCCAACACCAAATTTCATTCCGGTGAAAAAATTCGTCTCAAAGTGGAAGCCAACGACAATGGCTACTTGTATGTCGTCAATCAGGGCACTAGTGGAACCTGGCAAGTTGTATTTCCGGCCAAGAACATCGCCGATGGGTCGAACCGCGTGGAACCTGGCAAGAGCTACGATCTACCGCAAAAGTCTTCCTGGAAATTTACCGGTCCTGCTGGAACGGAGAAGCTATTCATCGTATTTTCCAGAGAGCCCGTCAAAGGGTTGGATGAGCTGCTTTATAATTTGCACGACCAAAACAAGAAGCCCGCAGGCTATGCCCAATCTGGCGTGATGATGGCCAAGAATATGGAAATCAGCAATGGGCTAATCGACCAGTTACGCAAGTCAACTTCGCGCGATTTGGTGCTGGCTACCGATGACGATGAGCCTGCTCCAACGGCACCGCAATCCGGCGGAGTCCGTATAGACCGGGCAGTGTACGTGGTTAACCCGTCAGGCAGCGGAGCCGCTCGGGTAGTGGCCGACGTGTCTCTTATTCATCAATAAAGCATTTAACCTAAATTCCGAAGTGCGTGGGATAACAACTTCGTTCCAGGCGAGCTGACAGGGTAATTTAGCGGTCACGGCTCAGTAGGATCGGCACGCTACCGAGCCGTGACCGCGAGGGAGCGGTCTTTGAACCACAAGCGATTCAAGCCTATCGAACCGAAGCCACGCAACGAATGCCGATCACAGGCTTGGCCAATGTCGGCGGCACCTCAGCGGCATTCCACATAACGTCAGGGATTTTATCCAGGGAATCCTGAAAACTTCCACCGCGCACCATCACTGTATTGGGCTGATCTTTGCCCGGCGAATCCACCCATTCCAACACATTGCCCACCATCTGCAGCGCCCCATATTGGCTTTTGCCTTCCTCAAACTGCAGGACCGGAACCAATTGCTTAGGTCGACCTGGAGTGCTGACATTGGCGAACTTGGGGTCAGTCGCGCCGCCCCATGGAAACGCGTAGCCGGTGGTTCCCCGGGCAGCTTTCTCCCATTCCTGTGATGTAGGAATGCGCTTTCCCGCCCACTGTGCGTAAGCCTTGGCATCTTGAAAGGTGACGTTCACCACTGGGTAGTCGAGCTTTTCTTTGGGAAATCCCGACGGCAATTTACGCCCAGTCGCCTGGCAGAATTTCGCATATTGAGCGTTGGAGACTTCACACTTGTCAATGAAGTAACTGGGCAATGTCACAGACTGTTTGTCGCGACCAAACAAAAAAGGACCCTCCGAGACAAGCACCATTCCATCGGGCGGAGTTGGTTGCTTTGGTAAGCTCACTGGTGCCGAAGTAGACGCGTTCAATTCGGCTTCAGGGGTCTTCGCCTTCATGAACCATGCGCCCAACCCTATCGCCGTTAGAACAGCCACGCCCAATCCAATCCACAGTAGCGGCGGCTTACGCGCTTCTCCAACCTTTTGCGCGAGCACCGGAGTGGCAGTTGCCGCCACCACCGGTACCGTCGGAACAAATAGTTGCGTGACGGCCTGCGATGCAACAGTAAAAGAAGTGGCACCCCGATCCGGCAAAGTGCGCAATTCCTCTTTCACCTGCGCAAAACCTTGCGGGCGCTCAGCAACCGTCTTCGCCGCACACCGATTCACTAAGCTGATCAGTTGCGGTGAAGCACCAGCTTCGCCCATCGCCCTCTGATCCAAAGGCTCATTTAAAACTTTATAAAACACCTGCTCATAGGATTCTGCACTGAACGCCCGTCGACCGGTGATCAACTCAAACACCAACAACCCAAAAGCATATACATCCACTTGCGGTGTAGGAGGTTCGGCTCGAATCTGTTCTGGCGCCATGTAAGGAGGCGTTCCAATCGCAAAGCCCGCTTGCGTCAAAGACGTATTGCCCAGGCGCGCAATACCGAAATCCATCAGCTTCACTTTGCCATCATCAGTCAGAAACACGTTGTCCGGTTTCACATCGCGATGCACCACGTCCTTGGAATGAATGTATTCCAGCGCGTTGGCCACGGCTTCGGCCATCTTCAGGCGCGACGCCAAATCACCCAGTGCACCAGCTTTTAACGCCTTACCCAGATCTTGTCCTTTCAGGTACTCAACTACCAAAAACGGTCGACCGGATTCATCCTCTCCAAAATCGTAGGCGCGAATAATGTTGTCATGAAATAACCTACCGGCCACTCTAGCTTCTTGCAGAAAACGATTTCGTGCATCCTCGTTGGCTTCTTTCAAAACCTTCAGCACCACGGGTCGATCCATCACCGTGTCGCGGGCCAGAAAGACGCTGGCCATTCCGCCGCCCAATTGTTCCTCAAGTTGATATTTGCCGATATGGGTGGGGTCACTCATGGCTTGGATTCCTTTTCACACAAGTCTAACGCAAGGACACACTTGCGGGTCTGAATACCCTCGTCTGTGGCGTTTTCTGCGCGGCAAATTACTGATATGCTTAAAATCTACTAATATTAATTTGAACGACCAAAGAAGGCCTAGAAAGTGTTCAAGATTCTCCTCCTCAGTATAGTGGTGCCAGTGCTTGCCGGTGCTAGCGGACTCATCGTATCACGCACTGCAAAGGGTTGGGAATTTACGGAAGCAATTTCGTTGCAGGTGAACGGCAAAGACAAGGTTAGAAACCTGGGGACGGACCTTAAAGCCGACAAGCAATTATCCAAGTTGACGTCGGAAAAGCTTACCAGCATGGTGGTGAAAAACTTTGCCGCTGGCGTCCCAGCGTTTTATGAAACGGGCACACCGCCCCAATATATTGTTCCCCAAGAGATACCCAAGAACGTTGCAGCAGATGTTGCGGCGCTTTGGACCGGTGCCAAAATCGGATTCAAGAAATCGTCTTCTGAAAAAGCCTGGACAGAAGTTCCAGTTGAAGAATTCGCCGCCTTTTTGCCGGAAGGGGTGGAAGACTTGGCGGCACTTTGCATTGATGCCAGTGGTCTTGATTTGTTGCGTGGGAAAAATGAGTTAGTCGCCACGCAAATATCATTGCTTTCCGCAGCAGTGCAAAAGTTTGGAACTCAACAGCCCATGGCCAGGGTGGAAGCATACGTTCGCGATGCCATGCAATCGGCGGAAGTCAACTTTGACAACGGTGTGAAAAGCGTGGAATCGCTGGACCGTGGACTGGGATTCGCTCGCTTATCTCAAGACGCTTATTCGTCACTTGGCGAGCATGATCGGTTAAGAAAAGCGTTGGCTTTCAAACGGAAGTGGATTGAAAGGCGAGTAGCAATTCTTCGTGCTTTAGCGGCAGGGGAAGCCTGGGATGAGTTTTTACTGGCCTACAACGATTTTGAAAAGCACCAGCAATCTTTTGCCGATGTAAAAGCGCTGCAACAAAAAGCCCTGCGAGAGAGCATGAATGGGCACTGGAAATCGGGCAAGTCAAGGTTGGCCGAAAGCGAGTATCGTCCCGCCTACAGAGAATTGCAATTGGCCAGTTTGCGGCAACCGTCCAACGAAGTTTTGCAAAAAGATCTGACCGTCGCCTGGGCAGAATACTCGCGTCAGTTGGCTGTAGCGAAGAAGGGTCAACAGAAACAATTGAGCCTTGGACAGCGTGACGCCATCACCCAGGCTCTGGATTTTGCAACCCGATATAAAGACCAGGGGAAGCTGGACGATGCGCTAAAGAGCATGGGCATGGCCGAACAAATCGACGCGCAATCGCTGAAGCTGCTGTTAAAAAAAGCGGAGATCCTGCAGGCTCGTGGCGAATTGGGGCAAGCGATCACCACGCTAGATCAATATGATCAACTGGCGGTGGACGAGGAACGAAATGTGGGCAACAAGCTACGCAACGAAATTCTGTTTCAATTGAACACCACCTTGGGTGATGTCCATAAGCAGTTGTCCACCAATTGGAGTCAGAAGAATGTTTATCAAACCCGCAAGCTGGCTGGTCAGGCGTTTCACGTAAGCTCCACTGATCCAGAATCGCTCTATTACGCAGGCATCTCGGCATTGGTCACCAGGGAAGATAAGCAAGGGCTGGATTCACTTCGCCGCTATCTTGAAATCTCCAACACCCTGGATGCTGATCCCGCTCGCCGAGCCGCCGTGATGCGTTTACTCGCTTCTGTGGGCGGCACCAACAGCAAACCTAGTGCGGAAAAGAGTGAGCCCAATTGGCTCTCAGCACGTGCGCTGCCCTCCAACATTTCCTACTGTCCCACCAGTCTGGCCTTTCAAGCCAAGGTGGAAGAAGTGGACGCTTCCAACCATTTGCGTTTGAAGTATGTCTGGGAACGGAATCGACTCAGTTCCATTACCTCGAATTTTGATAAGCCCCAAGTCACTGGCGAAAAGTCCATCAGCTTTGGCTATGATGATCGAGTTCAGCAAGCAATTTCCGTCCGCTATGAAGACGATGCAGCGGGGGCGGCACCTAAGGATCTGGACGATCTGATTCACAAATCGTCTGTGCTATTTGCCAACAACCAGTTGGTGGACCCAGTTCTGTTTGAGAAAGTGGCTGGCGAAAATATTGCGGTGGGTGTGTCCGGGAATCGTTTCTTTCATCCATTCATTTGGCACCGGCTCTATTTCTTTCAACTAAAGTACGACGTCCAGGGCCGAGTGTCGCAAGCCCTGGAATTCCAATCCAGAGATCCACTGGCTAGTCCACGAACGCTACTGGAATTCGATTGGGAAGGTCTGCGCTTATCGGGCATACGCGGGTATCAAGTGACCAACAGCGACTTCAAAAACAAGTCTCTGATTTATGAACGACGGCAGCAGTATCAAGAGAATCGTTTAGTGGGTGAAGAAATCCGTTCCGGCGGCAAAACATCCAAGATCAAGTATCTATACGCCGGAACACAATTGGTTGCGGCGGAATGCGATAAGGACGAATCCATTGACGGACGCTCGCGCAAAGTGGTGTTCCTGGGCGGCAAAAACGTGAAGGGTAAATAGTATGAACAACAGACTTCTATGGGTGGCAATGTTCCTGGCCGGGAGTCTGGCGGGCCAGGAAGGCAACAAGATCGCCCTGATCATCGGCAATGATTCCTATCTGCAGCGGCCTTTGCAAAACGCCGTCAATGACGCGCGAGCAATGGATAAATCGCTTCGAGATGCCGGTTTTAAGACCATTTTGCGCGAAAATGCTACCAAAGTGATGCTAGATTCCGCTGCTGCCGAATTCGTTCAAGCCATTGGACCCAACGACACGGCATTATTTTTCTACGCTGGACATGCCGTTCAGATTGAGAACGAAAACGTATTGATCCCTGTTGATTTTGAAGCTGCCCGTAGTGTGGTGGAGGCTCGATTCAAATCATTTTCTTTGGCTCAAATTTTCGACTACTTAAAGACTCGCGGAAAGATAAAAATCGTGATTATAGACGCCTGCCGCAGCAACCCGGTGGCCGAAGGCAATGCGTTGCAGGCAGGCTTGGCCATTCCACAAAGCAGCGCCAAGAACATGTATATTGCCTACTCCACCAGCCCCAATCACGTTGCCCAAGACAATCCAGATGGCAGAAATAGTTGGTTTACCGAAGCACTGGCAGACGCCATCACCCAGCCAAGTTTGACTCTGGAAGAAGTATTTACCCAGGTGCGCTCGAAAGTAGAAAATGCAACCCGAGGCTCCCAGACGCCATGGTCTCAAAACAGTATGACTGCTAAATTTTATTTCCATCCTCCCAGCAATCTGGCGGAAGTGGCTGAAACCGAACTATCGGGGAAATGGATGGAAGATGCACGACGCAACGCTCAGCGAGGGAATTGGCAGGAATCAATTGGCGATTTGAACCGGATCTTGAAAGTCCCCAGTGCCGCAGTGGCACCCCAGGCCCGAGCCTTCTTACCTTACGTTCAAGCCCGACACGACGCACTGTTAAAGTGGGAAGCGCGCGATTACCCTGCAGCCGCCGTGCTGTTTGAAAAGGCAATGACACTGGATCCATTCGCTGTTGATGCGGCATTTGCTTCAGCGTCCAGCCATCTATTGTCAGAAGATTTGGTGAAGGCTGTTGACTCCTTGAATGCAGTTCGCAAACGTGGCACTTCAGCCGACGCTCATCGAGCTGATGTCATATTAAAGGAACTGGCCGTAATTCAGCCGGAAGCTGCGAAGGCTCTGAAAGACGGCCTGCCGCCACCACCATCCATCCTGGAAGTGTTGGCGGACGCGCAGTTCGGAGTACCAGACTTCAAAGCAGGCTTGCGCAGAACACGTCATACGGCTATGGATTACAGTACCTGGGCGAAGCAGATGCCGTTGTTGAAGGCACCGATTCCACCAGTAATTGAAGCCGCAGCGACGCGACCACCAGATGCCTCTACCGTTGCTGCATCACAAGGTCCATTTGTAGATTTGGAATCGTTTCACTTGGAAGTGAAGTCGGAAGTGGCTTCGCGCGATCTGGTGCAGGAAGCGGATTTTGGTGAGCTTCGGTTGAGCTCCAGCCGCCCTGGTGCAGCGGTTGTAGTGGATGGAAAGAACATCACCAAGCTGCCTGTGCAATTGAAACTTCCACCGGGCAAATACAATGTGAAAGTAGTGGAGCGCGGGGCCACTTTGCAATCAAAGGAAGTGGAAGTGAGATCCAACTCCAGCGTGGAGCTGATTTTCCAGTAACGACATGAGCAGGATTCTCTTATTTCTATTTGCCGTTAGTTCGCTAACCGCCCAGAACTGGACAGATCGTGGCGAGTACGATCAAGTGCTTGCAGTGCGCGCCGAAGCTACACCGGCACGCAAATTAGCGCTACTGGAAGAATGGAAACGCAAGTATCCAAAGTCAGACATGGCACCCATGCGCGCCGAGTTGGCGATTGCGACGCAGCAGACTTTAGGCGATACGGCAGGGGCTCTGACTGCTGCCCGGGAACTGGTCACGCTTGCGCCACAAAACTTTACGGGCCAGTATTGGGTAACGGTTTTGACTCCCGGATCCAAAGCATCTTCCTCCGCAGAACTGGCCCAACTGGAGACAACTGCCAAGGCATTACAAGCCAGTGCCGGAGCCTATTTCCAAAGTCACAAGTCGGAAGACGCAGGCTTACCTGCGCACGTCGAATTTGCAAGCCATCGTGCATTAGGGTGGTTCGCGTGGATGCAAGGGAAGCACGAAGAAGCAGAGAAAGAATTTCGTTTGTGCCTCAAAAGTGATCCGCAGCAATCGGAGATCTCTGCTTGGCTGGGCACCGTGCTGGCTATAAAAGATAAACAGGTGGAAGCGCTATTTCATTTAGCTCGAGCAGTGTATTTGCCCGGAGATAATCTGGTGGCCTCCAGCCGAAACGAAGTAAGGACGATTCTTGAAGGCTTGTACGTTCGGTACCACGGCAGCACCGATGGCCTGGACCAGTTGGGTGCTATGTCCAAAGCCAGTGCCATGCCCCCAGCAGATCTGGCGATTGAGTCCGCAGAGCAGTTGCGCATGCGTCGTCAGGATGAAGAATTAGTACGACTCAACCCGGATATTGCCGCATGGCTAAAGCTTCGACGTCAACTGGAAGCAAAAGATGGGGCGGCGACTTTTGAAAAAATCAAAGGTGTTGGAATGCCCCGTCTAAGGGGATTCATAGTGCGTTGCGATGCTGCAACCGCGCCCATTACTGAAGTGCTGGTGGCAATGGCCGACACGCCTGGCATCGGCAGTGTGGCTTTGAATTTTTCCAGCCCAATGCCTGCTTGCGCACCGGAAAACACGGTGATTGAATTTGAAGGTGTACCCACTGCTTTCACCAATCAGCCGTTTCTATTGAAGTTACAAGTAGACACTACTAAACTCAGCGGTTGGCCAGAACCAGCACCAACTGTCAAAGTCAAGTAGTGGCAGTTGTGAACCCTTCCCAATTTCAGAAGTTTTCCATGCACTCGAAGGTGTGAAAAAAAACCGCTAGGCGGACTTGGCAGGCTGAATGCCTGCCCCACAAATTCAACTCCAGGTCTAGTGAAAGTTAGTGGCTTTAGTGTGAGGCAGGCGATTCTTTTGGAAATTGGAATGAAACTTCTCTAACAACCGGAGTTGCGTTTGTGGGGTAGGCGATTCCGCCTGCCAGCTCGCTTGCGAGCGAAGTTTTCCTTCTCCGGCCCGGGGGCCTATCCCACTAACTACCCCGGCTTGAGTGCCGCGTCGAATACTAGGCCGCTTGATCCCTCTCCACGCCCTACAGAGACTCGCCGACCGATCCATCGCAAGTAACTGCCATCTTCCGCGCGAGCCAGCATAGGCACGCGTTTCAACCGCAATCCAGCCCTGGGCACTTCCTCGTCCTTCAAATCGTAAGGCGTGTTTCGAAGTAGAACTCCGAGCGTTGAATCCTGATCTTGCATGGAACCTTTTCGCAAGTGGAAGGCACCGGGCGTTCCATTGGCCACTGGCACAAATGGAATCCAATTATGCGGCACCGCACTTTCCAAGAGATATTGGAATTCAGCCACCGCTTCCATATCGTCTGTAACTGCATTCACTGGCCTTTCTTCGTCGCCACGGTTGCGCGTATCGCCGGAAACACCTTGCACAAAGTTTTCCACGGCCCACACCATGTTGGCCATTTCATCACGCAGCACAAATAAATCCTCCACCGCACGGCCTTCAAACGCACTCAATGCGGTTGGCGGGACGAAGAGCCCAGGCATAGTTGCATCGGAATCTTTGATGCTGGTATGGAACAAGCGAAAGCGTCCGGCACGATTCGCATCGTTGGCCTCAGCCACCGTGAAGCGTTCGCCGAACGTGTTGGTATAGGCCACTTCGCTGATGTGAGTGAGGCTACCGGCTGGAACATCAATAGGAACGGCCAGCCAATCGTTGGCATATACCAGCGCGAATTCAGCAAGACATAGCCGTGCTAAATCGAACGTCTGAGTCTCAATCATGCCGAAGTTTACCTGACCATCCTCAAACTGCCAGTAGCGCGAAGCAGGCATGCCGGAATAGCGTAGAGGGGTTGAAAGCACCGTGATTTCGCGCTTCACTGGCGCTTGCACCGGCGGTTCAACAGTAAGCTGCAAACGAGCCCTGGGTTCAGCTTCAAAGGCATACCAATCTACGTTGCCACCCTCAAATACAGGCGCACGCAGCACGGTTTGCGTATCGCCCATGCCCGCACGAACGGAGAAGCGATACTCCAGCCGATCAGGAATCCA
>JAYWBH010000605.1:0-11372 GCA_043781815.1 Bryobacterales bacterium
GGTGCTTGCGGGAATGATACAACCAAGCTCATGAACTACGAACCGACTCGCGTAGTCGCCGAAGCGGAAATGACCTGCGGCGGAGTTCTGGTTTTGGCCGATACCTACTTTCCAGGGTGGGTCGCACTAGTGGACGGGAAGAGCCAACCGGTGCTGGAAGTCTACGGGGCGGTGCGTGGGGTAGTGCTTTCTGCTGGAATGCATCGAGTGGAGTTTCAATATCATAACCAGCAACTTTTTCTGGGTGCCATGTCGCTGAGTGGCGCACTTGCTGGACTTGTCATTTTATTTGTTAGAGTTACGAAAAATTGACATACAGACATATTACGTGATATGTCTAGACATAGTATGTCTAGAACTACTGTAAGGCTCCCCGAATCGCTTCTGATACGCACTAAAGAGGAGGCATCCCGCAGTGGGAAGACCTTCACCACCCTAATTGAAGAAGGGTTGCGACTGTTGCTTTCGAAGAATGAACGACCTCCGGCTGAGCGCACGAAATACACCTTTCAGCGGAACAGCGAACAGGGTCTGCCGCAATCTGGCGTCAATTTGAATAACAATTCTCAAATTTCCGACGCCATGGAGCGAGTGAAATGATTCTGCCAGACGCTGCTGTTCTGCTCTACGCTTTCAACGATGCTTCGCCCGGATATGCGCGTTACGGTTCCTGGCTGGAAGCCGTTCTGAATGGCGATCAGCCCTATGGGATTTCCCCGCAAGTGCTGAGTACAGTGGTGCGGATTGCAACGAATCGGGCCATCTATTCGAAACCTGCGCAACTGGAAGAGGTGCTGCAATTCTGTCGCGACGTGACGGCTCCCGAGCATTGCCAAATCATCCAGCCCGGCCAAAAGCATTGGTCGATCTTTAATGACTTGTGTTTGAAGAGTCAGGCTAAGGGGAATCAGGTTGCCGATGCCTGGCTGGCAGCTTTGGCTATTGAATGGGGTTGTGAATGGGTCACCACCAATTCCGATTTCAGCCGTTTCCCAGGCCTACGATGGCGCCCGCCCTTTTAGTCCTCTAAAATGTAAGCAGACTTTTATCCTTCCTAGTTCGTCCTTAGAAACAGAGCCGGAATTCGTGATATTTCGAGAAGTAGAAGACCGCGATCTAATCGCCCAGACTTGTAAGGGTGATGTGGAGGCCTATAACAAATTGGTCTCGCGCTGGGAAAAGCGTGTCTTCAATTATCTGCTGCGGTTAGTGGGGGAGCGCGAAGATGCGCTGGACCTGACCCAGGATGTAATGCTTAAGGCGTATCAGAACCTGAAGAAGCTGGATGACCCAGAGCGGTTTGGTGCATGGTTGTTTCGCATCGCTCATAACGAAGCGTATTCCATGCTGCGCAAGCCGAAGCGGGAAACTGCTTCCATTGATGACCCTGGGTCCAGTTACGACTTAGGCGATGCTCCTTCGGTAAGTGGTCGTATGCTGCCGGTGGAAACGTCGCTGGCGGTAACGGCGGCGCTGACAAAGCTTACACCAGAGCAGCGCGAGGCCGTCTTGCTGAAAGTTTATCAAGGTTTCAAATTCGAGGAAATGGCTCAGATTCTGGAGTGTCCCGTGTCGACTGTGAAGTCCCGCGTGTACTCCGCATTCGAGATCTTAAAAGATGTATTGGCTCCAGCCGATACCAGATGGAAGGAACGGAGAGTATGAATTGCGCACCGTTTGATTTACGGGATTATTTTTTCGCCGAGTTGAAGTCGGCGGAAGCAAAGCAAGTTGAATTGCACCTTGTGGCGTGCAAAGCCTGCCAGGTGGAGCTTTCGCAGTTGGACCTAACCCGCGTGGCATTAATGCAACTGCCGCAGGAAGAGCCGCCACGGCGCATTGCCTTTGTATCAGACAAGGTATTTGCTCCAACAATGTGGCAGCGTTTTTGGCAATCAGGGGCTAAGCTGGGGTTCGCATCAGCGGCCATGGTCACTGCTGGATTGTTGGTTAACGCCCTGACCCGGCCTGCGCCCGTGGTTCAATATTCCAACGTGAACTATGGGGCCATTGAAGCCAGGGTTCGTGAAGAAGTGTCGCGGCAGATCCCGGTGGAAGTGGCCAAGGCAGTGTCGGTCGCGGAAGGAAAAAATCTGGCACAAGTGAATATAGCCGTGGCTTCGGTTGAGAAAAAGTATGCGCAGGAGCGCGAACTGGATATTGCCGTGATGCGTGCCAACTTCGACATTTTGCAAAGTAGAATGAGCCAGCGTTACTTGAACCTGGCTTCTTACGATGGCGGCGCTAAATGAAACGTCTGATGCTTGGAACGGTCTTACTCAGTACACTGCTCTTCGGTGCCGTTGTTACTCGTCCTATGATTGGCGCGGTGGAAACTTTATTTCGCGGTGATCTGCAACACCTGTTCACTCCCGATCAGTTGTTTGGCCTGCTGGATTCCCCGCAAGGGGTTTATATTGACGGCTTCGGTCTGGTGTTTACGGCGCGTGTGAATCTGGTGGAAGCGCCTGGGTTGATGATCTTTCGTCCAGCACTCAAGCCGGATGAATTGAAGAGCATTCGCGATCGTAAATTAGAGCGCTTACCAGTTGTGCGCGATTCTATGCGTCATTCCATGATGCTTGCCGCTGGCCTATTTGAAACCATTCCGTTGGATGAACAAATGGTGTACAGCGTGGCGTTGTTTCATCATCCTTATGAAGATGCCCACGGGCTTCCCAAGCAAATCGTAATGCAGGCTTCGCGCCGGACTTTGATGGCGTTGCAAAAGCAGCCAGACAAAGCGGCCATGGCTGCGGCAATCAAAATGAAGGAGTTCTAAACCGCCATGCGGTTGGGTGAACTACTCGTCAATAAACGGTTGATCAACGAAGCGGAACTACAGCAGGCCCTGGAATTACAGAAGGATCGTGGTGAAAAGTTAGGCCGCATTCTTGTGGATTTGGGCTTCATTTCGCAACGCGATGTGCTGGCTGCGCTGAGTGAGCAACTGAAGATTCCGCTGGTTACAATTGATGGGCCACCACCAGCAATTCCTGAAGCCGAAGGGCTCTCTCCGCGCTTCCTGCGACAGTTTCGTTGCCTGCCCATTGGGTTAACGGAATCCGGTTTGGAACTGGCTATGGCCGATCCGCTGGATTTTGAAACTCAAGCAGCGGTACGCGGATTCACAGGTCTGAAAGTGACGCCACGTCTGGCGGCGGAGCAGGAAATTGTCGATGCCATTGATCGCTACTACGGCGAACAGGCACGGCCCGAAGGCGACGCTGATCTTGGCGATGGCGGCGCCAATGAAGATCTGGAACACCTGCGCGACATGGCATCGGAAGCGCCTGTCATCCGCATGGTCAACTCCATCATTGCGCAGGCTGTTGAAAAGCGTGCCAGTGATATTCATATTGAGCCGTTCGATAAAATTTTCCGCATCCGCTACCGCATTGATGGCGTGATGTATGAACAGGAACCGCCTCCCAAGGAAATGAAGGCGGCGCTGGTATCGCGCGTGAAGTTGATGGCGAAGTTGAATATTGCGGAACGCAGACTGCCGCAGGATGGCCGTATCAAAATTAAGACCATGGGGCGGGAAGTGGATTTACGTGTTTCCACTTTGCCCACGTTGTTCGGCGAAAGCGTTGTAATGCGCCTTCTCGATCGGTCTGCGGGTGATTTCTACGACCTGCGCAAGTTAGGTTTCAACGACCATATGCTGGAGCGCATGGAGTTTTATACTCACTTACCGCACGGCATTTTCATGGTCACTGGTCCTACCGGTAGCGGCAAATCCACTACGCTCTATTCGGCGTTGAAGCGCATTAATCAACCCGATAAAAAGATTATCACCATTGAAGATCCAGTGGAATATCAGATGGACGGCATCAACCAGATCCACGTGAATCCACAGATCGGGCTAACCTTCGCTGCTGGCTTACGGCACATTGTTCGTCAGGATCCAGACGTGATTATGGTGGGTGAAATTCGCGATCGGGAAACAGCCGACGTTGCTATTCGTTCGGCATTGACTGGTCACTTCGTGTACTCCACGCTGCATACCAACGATGCCCCCAGCGCCATTACCCGGCTGGCTGATATGGGTGTGGAAAGCTACCTGATTTCGTCTTCATTAGTAGGAGTGTTGGCGCAACGTTTGGTGCGGGTAATCTGCCCGGAGTGCCGCGTCAGCGATGGTACCCGCATTTCACACGATGGTCGCACGGTGGCTTGTTTCAAAGGTGCGGGCTGTGCGAAATGCTTTGGAGCAGGGTTCAAAGGGCGCGTGGGCATTTTCGAGATGATGGAGTTGAATGACGACATTCGCAAGATGATTATGCGCAACGCCGACGCCATGGAAATCACCGCCGGGGCCAAGGCCAACGGCATGCGTACGTTGCGTGAAGATGGTTGGATGAAAGTTGAAAACGGCACGACCACTGCCGAAGAAGTGATGCGTGTGACGCAGGAATTTTAAGTGACAACGTTTTTCTTCAAAGCCGTGGCCAGCGATGGCAAAGTTCGATCGGGTTCACTGAGTGGTGAAAGCGATAAGGACATTGCTCGGGAACTGCGTCGGCAGGGGCTGACTCCGGTTTATGTGGGACTGGAACAGAAGAAAGGCTTTGAATTTGAAATGCCTTCGTTCGGCGGTGGCAAGAAGAAAGACGTACTGTATTTCACGCAGGAGATGGCCACGCTGCTGAATGCTGGCGTGCCCATTGACAGGGCCATTGGCATTGCTACGGAGTTGACGGAGCGGGCCGCTTTTCGCATGGTGATTCTGGATGTGTTGCGGGTGCTGAAGGGTGGTCGCACATTGGCGGACAGTCTGGCCACGCATCCTGATTACTTCAGCAATCTCTACGTCAACATGGTGCGCGCAGGGGAAGCATCGGGTTCGCTGGCCACGGTGTTCACGCGCTTGAGTGAATTTGAAAAAACACGCGATGAACTGCGCGGATACATTATTTCATCCAGCGTTTATCCGGCATTGTTGGCGCTGGTAGGGCTCGGTTCCATTCTACTGATGCTGACTTTTGTGGTCCCACGATTTGCACAAGTGTTTTCGCAGTCACGCATGCCCATCCCCACGCCGACCAAGATCATGTTGGAAGTTAGCCGCATCACAACCACCTATGGCCCGGTCACGATTGGGCTGTTGATTGTCGGCATCACCATCTTCCTCAGTTACATTCGGACGGCGGAAGGGCGCATGTGGTGGGATCGGTTTCGACTAACTATTCCGTTGCTTGGGGAAGCGCTGCGCAAGGCTGAAACAGCTCGTTTTGCAAGGGCCATGGGAACTCTGGTCGCGAACTCAGTACCGCTGGTGCAGTCGATTCAAATTGCTGGAGCCACGTTGATGAATCGACAAATTGCTAAAGGGTTGATCAGTGTAGAGCAAGGTGTGAAGCGAGGCGAAGGCATTGCCGGACCGTTACGTAAGTGTGGCCAGTTTCCTCCGTTGGCGGCGCATTTGTTGAGCGTAGGGGAAGAAACGGGTCGGTTAGATGAGATGTTTAATCGCATGGCGGATATTTATGAGGATGAGACTCGGTCCTCCATTAAACGATTGACGACGTTGTTTGAGCCGCTGATTATCCTGATCATGGGTATCATGGTCGGCGCGCTGGTGTTGAGTATGTTGCTGGCAATTACAAGTATCAATGAGGTGGCATTATGAGATTGCAAAGAAGTGGATACAGGCGTAGTTTACAAGCCGGTGTGACGTTGATTGAAATGCTGGTGGTGGTGACGATCATAGCGCTATTTGCGGCAGTGGTTGGACCCAAGTTGCTGGGCAAGGCTGATGAAGCCAAGAAAGTGGCTGCCCGTCAGCAGATCAATCAAATTTCGCAGACGCTGGCAATGTATAAGTTGGATACGGGACTCTTTCCTACCACTGAGCAGGGGTTGCATGCGCTTCGTGAAAAGCCAGGGAATATCAACCAGTGGAACGGACCGTATTTGACCATGGAATTGCCGATGGACCCTTGGGGAAATCCATACGTTTATAAGTTTCCTGGTGATCATGGCGATGAACCGGACATTGTGAGTTATGGCGGCGATGGGCAGCCAGGCGGGACCGGTTTGAATGAGGATATTGTCAGTTGGAAGGCGAAGTAGATGACCTGTCCTCGGGCTCCTTGGCGGGATGCGGGGGAGTCTTACGTGGTGGGGAACAATTGGGGACAGACCGCTATGTCCACCCGCTTGGTGGATTCGGGCGTTACTGCGAGCAGCAGTGTAGCTTGGGACACAGTGGTCAGTCCCCGATTGTTCGCAGCGTCTCGCTTCCATCCTTTTGAAAAAGGCAGGCAAAACTGCCTGCCCAACAACGGCAAGTTCCGGGGTGCAGAATGTGGGACAGGCATCCCTGCCTGTCCGTTGCGAGATCGACCTTCTGAAAAAGGTGTCTCGCTGCTTGAAATGCTGGTGGTGGTTACACTCATCGCAATCATGATCAGCATCTCTTACCCGGCCATTAGCTCCGGTCTGGAAACTATCCGGCTGAACTCGGCGGCTGAATCGGTGGTGGCGTTTTTAGATGGTGCACTGACTCGTGCCGATCGCAAGCAGATGATGACCGAAGTGGTCCTGCTCCCTCGGGAATCAAAGCTGTTAGTACGATCCGCAGAGCCTGGTTTTGTTAGGGAATTGGAATTGCCCGATGGCGTTACGATTGCGCGAATCGCACCGGAAGTGCAAGGGTTGGACCCGGCGAATCCGCGCACCTTTTTCGTCTATCCAGGAGGTTCGGCACCGCGCATTGGAGTGGAGTTGGTGAACCGTCGTGGGTCACGTCGATTCGTCCGCGTAGATCCGATCACTGGAGTTCCTGTGATTGAAAAAGGGGAGATTTCGCAACCATGAAGTCGAACAGCCAGGCCGGATTCACGCTTCTTGAAGTATTGGTGGCAACCATGATTCTGGGCATCGCGGTGGCTGGTCTTATGAGCAACTTGACCCAATCTTTAAGCAACGTGGCACGCATCACAGAACATGATCGCGGTGTGATGCTGGCCCGGCAGAAAATGGATGAACTGATCACTGCCGCAAAGTTGCCGCGCAACCAAATCATGGAAGGCCGCTTTGACCCTTCCATCACTGGCGGAATCGAATCTGGTTGGAGAGCTACGGTGACGCTGCTTGATCTGCCGCCCGGTGCCTCCGCAGGTGCTGTGGCTATGGACCGCATCGATCTCACGGTGTGGTGGAAGCTGAATGAGAAGACTCGCACCTTTGCTATTGAAGGCATTCGGCGCGGCGTTTTGGATCAGCGGGATATCGGGCAATGACCAGACGCAACACACAAGCGGGCGTCACGTTGATTGAGTTGCTGATTGGCATCGCGCTGATGAGCTTGTTATCCGTCGCCATTCTCTACGCCATGCGTCTGGGGTTGAATAGCCAGGAACGAGCGAATGCCAAGATGATGTCGAACCGTCGAGTTGCAGGTGCGGAGCGCATTCTGGAACAACAGATCGCCAACCTAATGCCGATTGTCGGCGAATGTCGTTCCAACCCCACTGCGCCTGTGCAGCAAATCGCATTCTTCCAGGGCGATCCGCAAGCCATGCGCTTTGCCTCATCTTATTCTCTGGCTGAAGCGCAACGCGGCTATCCGCAGATTCTGGAATTTAGTGTGATGCCTGGCGAGCAAAATCGCGGTGTGCGATTGATTGTGAATGAACTGCTGTATTCGGGCCTGCGCAGCACTGGAGGCCTATGTTTAGGGGTCGGAATTGATCCGCCAGCCATTCTGCCACGTCCCCGATTCCGCCCGATCGTACCCACGCCACAATCTTTTGTGCTGGCTGATAAGTTGGCATCGTGCCGCTTCTTGTATCGTGAACTGATTCAGAATCCACCGGCTGGAACCAGTCCTGAAAAATGGACTCCGTTTTGGGAGAAGACAGATTTGCCATCGGCCATTCGAGTGGAGATGATGCCGCTGGAATCTGGTCCGGGCAGCTTGCATGTGATGACGGTTACATCGTCCATACGATTGACCGTTGATCCGTTGAGGAAGAATACGTTTTGATAGAAACGCCGCGAATAAAACGTCTCAAGGAAAAAGGCGGAGCGTTGCTGACGGTGCTGTGGCTATCGGCAGGGTTGACAGCCATTGCATTTGGACTGGCGAATTCCGTGCGGGCTGAAACGGAACGTGCCTCGTTTGCAGCCGATGGAACTCGTGCCTACTATTTGGCGGCAGGTTCCGTGGAACGGGCGTTGCAGTGGATGAGTTGGGTTGGGGCCAGCAACCCGGACGGGTCGCCCAAGTATTACGCGGCGGGCATGTCAGGATTTCGTTACTCTTACCCGGCTGGGGAAGTGACAGTGGAGCTGATTCCAGAAGCTTCTAAATTGAACATCAATCAGGCGCCGCGCGAAGATATTTTGAAGTTGTTTCTTGCGTTGGGACTTGTGCCAGAGCAGGCTGCGGGCATCACGGCTGCGGTTATTGATTGGCGCACCGGCCTGCCTCCAGAGCAGTTGAGCCCCTTCGATCAGTTTTATCTCAGCCGTCAGCCGTCTTTTCGGGCGCAGCATGCGTCTTTTGAAGAGATCGAAGAATTAATGATGGTTCAAGGCATGACTCCAGAAATCTTTCACGGCAGTTGGCGACGCACTGCGGAGGGGCAGTACGTGCAAATTCCTGGGGTGAAAGATGTGGCGACGGTTCACGGAGAAGGGTCGCAGTACGATGTGAACACGGCGTCTCCAGCGATCTTTAAGTTTTTGGGTATGCCTGATGATTTGATAACGGCGATTCTGGCGCGTCGGGCAAGTGCTCCTTTCAAGACCATGAATCAAGTGACGGAAATGATGCAAGGAAATCCGGCTGCGGGGCGCTTGCGGGTGGGCGGGGAATACGCCTGGACCGTTCGTGCGACGGCCACTGTGCGGAGTGCGAATGGACAGTTGAGCGATGTGCGAAGATCCGTGGCGGCGCTGGCAAAGTTCCCTCAGAATTCGACGGCGGATCGGCCCTATTATATTCTTCGTTGGTACGATAATGCGGGGAATCGCTAGTGATGTTGATGCGACCAATGGAGCTGGCAGGCGGAAGCGCCTGCCCCACATACACAATCGCGGAGACTTGCTTTTGTGGGGCAGGCGATTCCGCCTGTCACTTAGTTGTTCCGCAATCGGACAACTTCAAGTGTTGGAGCGAAGAGTATCAGGCTTTTGAAAAACCGCTCCCTTGCGGTCACGGCTCGGTAGAGTCAGTATGTGACCTAGCCGTGACCGCAAGGGAGCGGTTTTTAAACCACAGAACTAAGTGGCATTGGGTGGTGATGACCCCATGCCCATAAGCAACAACTGGAAGCGCTACCTGGCTTGGGGCACTGGTGTGGGAATTGAAATCGGTTCCAACCAACTGAAAGTTTCCCTGGCTAAAGTACGACCCTCGGCCATCACTGAACCAGCCGTTCTTGTGATCGAAGATTTCCGCGAGCGTCCCGCCGCAGAGTGGGGCAGGGAATACAACGACTTTCTGAAAAAGTACGGCGTGGCTCATCTTCCGGCAGTGGCTCTATTGCCTCGGCAGGACGTGATTGTACGATTGGTGCATCTGCCGGGTGTAGCGGAAAATGATCTGGCGGCCGCTGTGGGATATCAGTTGGACACCCTGCATCCTTACACTGACGATGATGCTGTGGCGGCTTGGGGGCGATTGGAAAATTCCCCGGAAGTGTTGGTGGGTGTGGCCCGCAAAGTTGTTTTCGATTCCTACGCCGGATTGTTCGCTGAAGCTGGCATCAAAGTTTCGAACTTCACTTTTTCTGCTGCTGTATTTTATTCCAGCCTGCGATTGGTCAATGAAGCACCGAAAGATTTCGTCGCTTTGGAGAATACGTTAAGCGGCTTGGAAGTCTATGGCGAAAGTGGCTCGAAGCCCCTGTTTTCAGCCATCTGGGATTTGCCTGCGGAAAAAGCAGTGGCCATGGCATCGGCTGAATTGCGGCTGGCAGGTGAAGTGACGCCGCGCATGCCCTTCCCCACGCCAGCCTTTGCCGCAGCGGCCACTGGGGCGGTTCCCTATCTTGGAATGACAGTGAATTTGTTGCCGGAAAGTCAGCGGCGCAACACTTCCATAGTTCGCTATATTCCCACTGGCGTTCTTGCCGCATTACTTTGCGTCTTGCTAGCGGCCATTTGGCTGCATGAACCTTATAACACTGGCAAGTACGTCAAGGCTTTACAACAGCAGATGGGCTTGGTGGATAAAAAGGCTGCGGCCATCGCCAAGCTGGATCAGGATATTGAAGCGCAACGCGCCCGAACCATGCTGCTGGATGATTTTCGCCGTCGCACGAAGTCTGATCTGGATTTGTTACTAAACGTAACCAACACCATTCAGGGGCCCGCTTTTTTGACCTATTACGAATCTAACCGGGACACGGCGACGCTTGGTGGTGAGGCGGATCAGGCTGCACCGCTGTTGCGGATTTTGGATGCTTCTCCCTATTTGAAAAACTCGGAATTTCAGATGGGGATCATGCGTATGTTGAATGGGGAAGCGTTCCGTATTCGTAGTCAACGAAAGTTTCCGGTGCTGCTGACTGGTCAAACTGCGGCACCCCAAGTTGCAGTGCAGACTCCACCAGTGCAAGTGCCGCAACCTGCACCACCCTTGAACATTTACCCCATGGCGACTCCAAACCCGGCAGGCAAACGATGAATTTATCGGATCGGAATCGTCGCGCACTATCCTTCTTGGGAGTGGCCGTGGTGCTGTTTTTCATCGCGCAATATTGGACAGGCAGTTCCACCAGTTCAGATGCGAATCCAATTGCTGCACTGCCTCCGCAGATGTTGGAAGACCGGTTGCTGCGCATGCGTTCACTGGCGGCTGAGGCTCCGGCGAAGCTAAAAATTCTTGAGCAAGTGAAAGAGGAATTGAAAACTCGCGAACGAGGAATGCTGCAAGGGGACACAGCGGCGCAGGCTCAGGGTGAGCTGATGAAAATTGCCCGCAGCATTGGACGTTCGGTGGTCCCACCGGTGGATGTCCGCCCATCTGAATTAGGTCGCATCACGCCCTTTGGGAAAGATTATGGTGAGGTGAACGTCACCGTGCAAATGGATGCCAGCATGGGCCAGATCGTAAGTTTTCTAGCCGCCCTGGGATCGCAACCAGAGTTGCTGGCGACGAATGAAATTCGTATGGGTCAAGCTAGCAGCAAAGATAAGACCATGAGTACGCGAGTCATGATCAGCGGGATTGTTCCGAAGAAATTGGTTCCAGAGAAAAAAAATGTCGGGTACTAAATTGAATGTGTGTTGCCTAATGCCACTTAGTTTTCCCGTAAGTGTTGTTATCAGCGTGCATCGGCGTCCATCTGCGGCCATTAATCTGGGCCGCAGATGGACGCCGATGCACGCTGATAACAATAATTTCGGGAAAA
>JAYWBH010000606.1:0-3777 GCA_043781815.1 Bryobacterales bacterium
CTCTTGCATTTACTTCGCTTCTAAGTTAACATCGAAGTGTGGAAAACACCTGCCTCCAGTCCGCTGTGAGCCCCTTTACCAAGGGTTTGGTGTCTCTGCCTGTATTGCCTGTAATTATTATTTCCATCGTAGGGGTCACCGTAGTAGGCTACCCCGCCTGATGGGCTTACCGGTTGAAATCCGGAAAGGCCACTGGCGGGGGTTCAAAGCCCAGCCGGTGGCCTTTTCTGCTATATAGCAGCTAGAAACGTTAACTTATCGCAAGAGGTCAATGACATTATGTCGAACCTGATGAGTGGATCTAAAATCCTGCTCGAATGTTTGGTGCGCGAAGGCGTCGACACCATTTATGGATACCCGGGTGGTGTCACCATCCCGTTTTATGACGCCATGTATGATCATCCGATTCGGCACGTACTTGTACGTCACGAACAGAACGCCGCTTTCGCCGCACAAGGCTATGTTCGGGCCACCGGCAAGACTGGTGTCTGCTGTGCGACGTCGGGTCCTGGTGCCACGAATCTGACCACTGGTCTGGTGGATGCGCTGCTTGATTCCATTCCGATTGTCGCCCTTACCGGCCAGGTGACCAGTTCCTTAATTGGTACTGACGCGTTTCAGGAAGCCGATACTTTCGGCATCACCCGCTCGGCCACCAAGCACAATTTCCTGATCAAGAATATCGCGGATTTGCCGCAGGCCATACATGAAGCGTTCTACATTGCTTCGTCTGGTCGTCCTGGTCCAGTGCTGGTGGATATTACGAAAGATGTGTTCCAGGGGAACATGCAGTATAACCCTGTAACATCGATCCACCTGCCTGGCTACAAGGTTTATACCGAAGGGCACACCGGCCAAATTCGTCGTGCCGCGCAGATGATGCTGGAAGCCGAACGGCCAATGGTTTATGCTGGCGGCGGCGTGATTCATTCTGGAGCCAGTGCCGAACTTCGTGAACTGGTGGAGCTTGTGGACTCCCCAACCGTCTGCACGCTGATGGGGCTGGGCGCTTTGCCTGGCAATCATCCTAACTACATTTCCATGCCCGGGATGCACGGCTCCTACGCCGCCAACATGGGCATGTACAATACCGATCTGATCATTGCCTTGGGCGTCCGTTTTGATGATCGTGTAACTGGCCGCTTGAAGGCATTCGCCCCGCATGCCAAGGTTATCCACGTGGACATTGACCCTTCGGAGATCAGCAAGAATCGCAATGCTGACCTGCCCATTGTCGGTGACGTGAAACGTGTTCTGCAAAAGTTGAATGCCGTGTTGCGCGAAATGAATCCGTCAGCGATGGATCGTCCTGGTCTGCGTGCCTGGTGGAAGCAGGTTCGTGAATGGAAGGCGGAACATCCGCTGGAACCCAGCTTTTCTACAACCGAAATCAAACCGCAGCATTTGATGGCCGAAATTGAACGCATCTCAAAGGGCGAAGCCATTGTTGCTACCGACGTGGGCCAACATCAAATGTGGGCCGCGCAGCACATCAGCTTCAACAAGCCGAGACTGTGGTTGACCTCAGGTGGCTTGGGCTCCATGGGCTTCGGTTTGCCAGCATCTGTTGGTGCGCAAATGGCCTGCCCCAATCAACTGGTGTTCTGCATTGTTGGCGATGGCGGGTTCCAAATGTCGTTACCGGAACTGGCCACCATCGTGAATCATGGCTTGCCTATCAAGATCATCTGTATGAACAACGGATATCTGGGAATGGTTCGCCAATGGCAGCAACTGTTCTATAACAATCGTCTGAGTCAAGTGACTCTCGACGGCTTCCCTGATCCCGTCCATCTTGCCGCAGCTTACGGATTCAAGGGTTCCACCGTATCGCACCCATCGGAATTGCGTGCGGCGTTGGAAATGGCCGTGGCTGAACCGGGTCCTTACCTGTTGAACGTCAAGGTATCGCCAGAAGAAAACGTGTACCCCATGGTTCCAGCGGGTGGCGCGATTAATGAAATGGTGCTGGGTCCGCCCTCGCCAGTGGAGGTTACGCGCTAATGCAACAAGTCATCTCTTTACTAGTGGAAAATAAGCCCGGTGCGTTGATGCGCATTGTCGGCCTGATCTCTGCCCGTGGTTGGAACATTGATAGCCTGACCGTGGCCAAGACGTTGGACACCAGCCTTTCTCGCATGACCATTGCCGTTGCTGTGGATGACCACATGCGTCGGCAAGTGATCAAGCAGATGAATAAGCTGATCAACGTTCTGCAAGCGACAGACCTTTCCGAAGGTCCGTCGGTGACGCGGGAAATGGTTTTGATGCGGGTGCGCGCTCCGCAAGAGTCGCGCACGGCCATCCTGAAGGAAGCTGAGATTTTCGGTGCCAGAGTTGTAGACAGTTCCGTTGAAGGGTTCGCTTTAGAAGCAACCGGCGAGACGGAAAAACTGGATGAGTTTGCCGACATTATGCGCAGCTACGGGGAAATTGAAATTACCCGTTCCGGAGCTGTGACGTTGTCGTTGGAAGCGAAGAAATTGAGATTATCGCCACCGGTTACTAAGGGTGCTCAAGTGCACGAAACCGATGCGCAAGAAAAACTTGTTCATAAGACAAATTAGGAGAGAGTTCGTTAATGCCTAACCGTTACTACGAAAAAGACGGCGACCTTGCGCGCCTTGAAGGCAAGACAATTGCCATTATTGGCTACGGCAGCCAAGGGCATGCCCATGCTTTGAATCTGCGCGATTCCGGTCTGAATTCCATTGTAGGTCTCTACAAAGGGTCGAAGAGCTGGGCTAAAGCAGAAGCTGCAGGCTTGAAGGTGATGACAGTCGCCGAAGCTGCTAAAGCGGCTGACGTGATCATGATCCTGCTTTCCGATCACATTCAGGCTGACGTGTATAATGCGGAAATCGCACCTGCACTGACGGCTGGCAAGACCATCATGTTTGCCCATGGCTTCAACATCCATTTCGGATTCATCAAGCCCCCGGCTGATGTGGATGTGACGATGATTGCGCCCAAGGCCCCTGGACATCGCGTTCGCGAACTGTTCACCGAAGGCGTCGGCGTGCCCTGTCTGGTAGCCATTCATCAGAATGCTACCGGCAAGGCTTTGGAAAACGCGCTTGCTTATGGCAAGGGTTTGGGATGCTTAAAAGCTGGCTGCATTGAAACTTCGTTTCGTGAAGAGACGGAAAGCGACCTGTTCGGCGAACAGGCTGTGCTTTGTGGCGGCGCTGCGGAATTGATTCGAGCTGGCTTTACCACGCTGGTTGAAGCCGGTTATGCTCCAGAAATCGCCTACTTCGAATGTCTGCATGAACTGAAGCTGATTGTCGACCTGATTTATGAAGGTGGCTTAAGCTACATGCGTTATTCGGTTTCCGATACAGCGGAGTGGGGCGATTACATCAGCGGACCTCGCGTGATCACAGAGCAGACCCGCGCCGAGATGAAGAAGATTCTGGCCGAGATCCAATCTGGCGAGTTTGCCAATAAGTGGATGGAAGAGAATCGCAGTGGTGGCCGGAAGAAGTTCCTGCATATGCGTGAAATGCAGCAGCATCAGCCGATTGAAACCATTGGTAAGGAATTGCGGGAAATGATGCCATTCTTGAAGAAGAAGAAAGAAGCCGGCATTCCCCAAGCGTAAGCATAATGGTGGGACAGGCTTCCCAGCCTGTCCTTCTTTTCAACTAACAAAATCTCAAATAAGGAGGCAATAAATCAGATGCGTATATTTACTTTCGATACGACGCTTCGCGACGGTACACAAGGCGAAGCAGTTTCTTTCTCAGTGGAGGACAAGCTGATTATTGCCCAAAA
>JAYWBH010000607.1:0-3777 GCA_043781815.1 Bryobacterales bacterium
AAGCAGCGCGAATGAGATCTTCGGGACTCTTAAAGGAACCTGCCCGCATCCGCTGTTGGATCAACGCCTCAACGTCGGGGTTAGTGATTTCAATAGTCACGACTGTGCCTCTTCTTTACACAATAACGCTTATTGCGCTTTCTGTCACGTTTTGAAGCACAGGCTGGATTGTTTAGTAGGTATTCAACATTTTTTGGAGGGATGATAGAGCTTCACTTTGATTTCATGTTCATGCAAACGTGCTTGGGCCAGATCGTAGGCTGCTTGCATCCGTATCCAGATGTCAGGTGTTGCTCCGAAAGCTTTGGCAAGGCGGATAGCCATGTCAGGCGAAACGCCCGCCTGGCAATTGATGAGACGCGAAAGAGTAGTTCGGCTAACTCCCAAAACTTTTGCGCCTTCCGTGACAGACAGTCCGAACGGCTCAAGGCAATTTAACCGGACGGAAAGGCCGGGATGCGAGGGGTTCTTCATCGGCATTGCATTCTCTCCTTCACTTTAGTCGTAATCCACCAGTTGAACATGGTCCGCGTCGCCATCGACAAAACTGAAAACAATCCGCCAATTGGCGCGAACCGTCACCGACCAAAGCCCTTTCCTATCTCCCTTGAGCGGGTGAAGATTAAAACTGGTCATGCGCATGTCCTCAATCGTTTCCAATTCGTTCAACTGAGTCAGGATGGTGCTCACTTTGTTCACCATATCGGGGCCAAACCCGTTGGCATCATCCTTCTTAAAGAGCCGCTTTAAGCCCTTGTGGCGAAATCCAACGATCATACAAAACTGTAGCGCGTATCGCCTCACGCGTCAATCTATTGAAGATCGATTGATTCGTTCACAAACAACGCCTTGTGGAGGTCGGGTAGTGGTGGGGACGGCTTCTAGCTAGTAAAGTTGAATGGCATCCGTATCCTGAGCCAAGCAAAACAAGGTGAGCTACGCCCCTCAGATGCGATGGAGTCTGGTGCTGAGAATCCAATTAGCTGATCTTCCTTCTGATCTCATTTGTTGGGTGAGGAAATGGTGAGTGGCCATACCGGTTGACATAAATCGCCTTAACTGTTTTCAGATGTAGAACCACCAAAGCTACAACTAGCAACGGCGAGCTTGATAGTTGCAGCTTGACAATTGTAACCAGCAGACTTCAAACTGACCCTGATGGCCAAGGTAAAGAGCACCGCAAAGTCCGAGATCATTCCTGTTGAGCGGATCGCCGCGAGCATCTACATGATCCGGAGGCAAAAAGTGATGGTGGATTCAGATCTGGCCTTACTTTACGGCGTAGAAACCCGCGTACTTGTACAAGCTTTCAAACGAAATATCGACCGGTTCCCAGAAGATTTTATGTTCCAGTTGTCAAAGGACGAGTTCGAGGATTGGAGATCACAAATTGTGATCTCCAATCCAGAAGCGAAAATGGGCTTGCGCTATGCGCCTTACGCATTCACCGAGCAGGGTGTGGCAATGTTATCGTCCGTGCTCCGCAGCAAACGGGCGGTTGAAGTCAACATCGCCATCGTGCGAACGTTCGTAAAGCTCCGCCACATTCTTGCTTCTAATGAAGACTTGGCCCGGAAAGTAGCCCAGCATGACAGGCAGATCGCCGTATTGCTTGAGCACGTCCAGAAGATGCTCGCACCAATGCCGGTTAAGAAACACCCAATCGGGTTCGTTCCGCCAAAGAACTGATTTAAGGTCACAAATTGTGACCTTAAATCGTAGGCTGTAACTTTGCAAGAAATCTGGCGTTCCGCTACGGTTGCCAACTCCGGCTTACGCCAAATACTGGCAATTTAACCGGACGGAAAGCCCGGGATGCAGCCACCTAACACTAGTTCAACATTATCTGCGTCGCCATCGACAAAACTGAAAACAATCCGCCATTTGGCACGAACCACCGCTTCGTGCGGGCTAAATGATGGGAAGAAAGACTGGGAAACGCCAACTCTACCAAGACATTAACGTCGAGCAGAAAACGCAAACTGATGCTCCTCTACCTGCTCCACCTTTTCCCACTCATCGAAAGTTTTGTTGGTGAGTGGGAGCGTTCCAACCGGAAGGTCGAAGACAACCCAGCCGTTCTTTGTCTTGAACTGAGGAAGGCTTTCCGCTCCTAAATGGACCAGATCGGAAGTAGCCTGACCAAGCGAAATCTCGCGTTCATCAGCATATTTCTTGATGAGCGAGAGCGCCTTTTTTTCGATGTTTAGCGTGGTCCGCATGTGATGCGATTGTAGCAAGCTTTGAGCATCACACTACAGCAGATCAAGGGAGGATTATTCTTGAGTTGATCAACCTACTCGATCAAAGAGTGAACACGGTTCACGCCCCAACATTCATAATGAGCAATTAGTATACTCTTAACATCAAATGCCAAATTGGTTTGAAGCCATTCTTCTTGGTCTAATAGAGGGCCTTACCGAGTTCATTCCGGTTTCCTCGACAGGACACCTCCTGATCGCAGAGCGATGGCTCGGCCATCGGCCCGATTGGTTCACGGTATTCATACAAGTAGGTGCGGCCCTTGCATTATTGCCATTATTCTGGAACAAACTGATCGGACTAATTAGGAATTTCTCAGGCCACGCCGAGCGCGATTATTTGCTGAAGTTGATGACAGCCTTCTCGCTGACAGCAGTCGGTGGCTTAGCACTTGCCAAGATGAACTTCAAGTTACCGGAAACGGTAGGCCCAGTGGCGTGGGCAACCCTGATTGGAGGTTTCGGAATCCTTGGGATCGAGCAATGGAAGAAAGGGGCACCCACCAGTCCACATCTGACGTGGGATATTGTGATCGCCTGCGGCTTGGCGCAGTTGGTAGCAGCGATATTTCCGGGAACATCGCGTTCCGGCGCGACCATTATGATTGCGATAGCCCTAGGATTGGCAAGATCCGAGGCTGCAGAATTTTCCTTTATTCTTGGAATGATAACGTTGACCGCCGCTGGCGGGTACAAGTTGATTGGTGCTTGGCGGCATGGTGAAATTGTGGCAACAAGCTTGACTGACGTGGCTGTGGGATTTGCAGCGGCCGCAATATCGGCGTTTTTAGTAGTCAGGTGGCTACTGCGCTTCGTGCGTGAACATTCGTTCAACGGTTTTGCTATCTACCGAATTATGGTTGGTGCCCTTCTCCTCTGGTGGTATCCAAATTAGGCAAGCAGAGATTTCCAGAAGACCTTGGACCCATGGGTTTGGCATTTCAGCAAATTCTAAAAACGCATTGTCGGCCATTCAATAGAACTCTCAATTATGAAAACTAGCCTCTCACTTTTTTGAGTCTAGCGAAATAAAATTAGGCATCTTCAAATACTTTCATTCCGATACACAACAACAAGTGTTTCAAGTTGGATAACGCTCGGCCCGAACATGTCCACCTTTAATCGCCGATAATATGGACATGCGATCATGTAGCAACCTGCTGGTGCAAGTCTTTCTGTACCTCTACTTCACTGTCGACATATCAGGCCAAACCTACTCAATTCAAACTGTGGCGGGAGGAGGAGGGTTGCCGCTGAACTTGTCTAACTGGGATGTTGGCTCTGTCGCCGTGGATCTGAAAGGAAAACTCTTCATTGCCCTCGGATTTCGGGGGTAAGAGACACATTCATGAGCACGGGCTCCTTTACCTATTCGTTACTCTAGCTGTAATAACAAAGAGTGTCAATGTCTGTTATTACTGTGTCACGGCAAAATGATAATGTCCTAATTGAGCAAAGTAGAAATGTCCTATTGACGGGGTTGACTCTAGGAGTTGCCAAACGAAGGACAACTACT
>JAYWBH010000608.1:0-3774 GCA_043781815.1 Bryobacterales bacterium
GCCGCCTCTTCATCCGTTAAGCCCAAAAAGAATTTCAAGTCAATGATGGAGCACCATTCCGGATGCGTTCCTTCAATTTCGCGAAGCAATGTGTCAATGGCAATGGCTTCATCCAGCTTCTTTGATTCGCTTGGCAGCAACTGCAGCAGTTCTTCCAACTCCACTTTTTGTCCAGACGGACGACCCCGCGCATGGTCGATCAATAGCCGCCGCATGGATCTGGCGGCTACCGCAAAAAAATGCTTTCGATTCTGCCATTCCAACTTACGGGCATGAGCCAGGCGCAAGTATGCTTCGTTGATCAGCGCTGTCGCTTGTAAAGAATTATCCTGCCGTTCCCGCCGCGTAAGGTACTGCGCCAGTTTATGTAAGTCGGGTACAACAAGTTCGAACAAACGATCTTCCGCCCCGCGGTCACCGTGGCTCCACTGGTGCAGTAAACGAGTTATTTCTCCGTCGGGTGATTCTTGCATCTTGTATTGGCACTGCGACCAGGCCACACGAATTATTTCACGGAAACAAGTTCAATGTGAAAGGTCAGCGCTTTACCTGCCAAAGGATGATTGCCGTCCAGCGTCACAGTTGTCTCTGTGACCTCAGTCACCACAACAGGCATATCGCCACTGCCACCATCCAGTTGAAACTCCTGGCCAGATTCAATATCCATACCTTCTGGAAACCGTTCCTTGCCTACCGTGATCAACATTTCATCGCGACGTGGACCGTAAGCCTGATCTGGCTCAATGCGTGTTGTGCGCGACTGCCCTAAATCCAGACCCAGTACCGCAGCCTCAAATCCTGGAATCACCTGGTTCGCTCCAATTTGAAATTCGAGGGGCTCTCTGCCCTCTGAAGAATCAAATACGCTCCCATCATCCAATTGACCTTTGTAGTGAATGGCCACCACGTCACCTTGTTTCGCCTGCGGCATTTTGTCTCCTTATAAGTCGGGCCATTAGGAAACAGAAAAGGATTTCAACGCTTCAAGAGTTGTCCCTAAAAGACCTAGACCAGTACAGCATATTTGCCTTGAAAAGCGCTACCATCGGGGTTTGAAGCCTCTCTTTTATTTGCTCCTCGCCAATGCGCTGCTTGCCCAGCCATCCCCCAAGCTGTTCGATGAAATTGAACCCATGATCGCAGAATTAAGCCAACTTACCGGGCTTTCTCCGCTGAAACGGGTGGAGAGAGATTTCATCAATCGTGACAAACTCAAAGCGTTCATGCAGGGTCGTGTGGCTGAAGCCATCACCCCAGCCCAGATGCACGCTGAAGAACTGGCGCTGAAATTGTTTGGTCTTGTTCCAGCCGATTTCGATTTGAAGGAAACCACCGTATCGGTAGTTACAGAGCAAGCCGCAGCATTTTATGACTACAAGAAAAAGCGCATGTTTGTGTTGGAAGGTCAGGATGAAGAAATGCAGCGCATTGCCCTGTTTCACGAACTGGCCCACGCTCTTGCTGACCAACACTTTAACCTCGGCAAATATATCCTGAAAAGCAACACAGACGACGCCGCCACCGCCCGCGGAGCCGTCATGGAAGGCCAGGCGCAATGGCTGATGATGGAACGAATGGCCAAAAAGTTGGGACAAAGTTTAGTAGATTCCACCAGGCTTTCAGACATGGCCGCCAGCATGAATGATTCCGCCGCGCAATATCCCGAACTTGCCAAAGCCCCCCTATACATTCGGGAATCGTTGCTGTTTCCATACACCAGCGGCATGCTGTTTCAAAATGAAGTCATCCGAAAGATGGGCAAGTCTGCATTTGGAGAAGTGTTCAAACACGCCCCAGTCTCAACCCAACAAATACTTCATCCGCAAGCCTACTTTGATAGAAAGTCCCCCACAGAACCCAAGCTTGCCAAGTTCGTTGGTCAAAAAGACTACAAGCAAGTGACCGATGGAGCACTGGGGGAGTTCGACGTCACCATGCTGCTTCGTGAATATGCGGGGAAAGAAATGGCCGAAAAAATTGGAACCCATTGGAGGGGTGGACGTCTTTCCGTCTGGGAGCGGAAAAAGGATAAGCATCCAATTCTGGTCCATGCAGTGGAATTCGATTCCGAAGATAGCGCCAAACAGTACTTTGAGGTCTACAAAATAGTACTGGCTAAGAAATCAAAGGGCTATCGGGAAGACAGTTCTAGTGTCATAAATGAAGTATTGGGTTCAACTGCGTCCGGGCGATTTGAATTGCGCCGCAACGGACAGACAGTTTCAAGCCTGGAAGGGATTTTGTAAACTAAAGAATATGACAAAGCTATTGGTGCTCCTGACATTGTCCGCAGTGGCGGCTTTCCCGGTTGAATTGCCTCGCAAATCGCCCGAGTTCATCGTGAAGGTTCTCGACAAAGAGGGCAAGCATAAAGATGAAAGTAAGGACCGGTTGTTGAGTTCCTTTCGTGGCAAAGTTGTGGTGATTGAATTCTTCAATCCCACCTGCCCACACTGCCAGAAGACCGTTGCGATTTTGCAGAAGTTGTATAAGGAACTGGGACCGAAAGGCTTTCAACCATTGGCCATTGCTGCCGGGGAAGATCATGTCCCGCTCATTCCAAAGTTCATTGAACAGTTTGCGCTAACCTTTCCAGTTGGCTACACGGAACGTGAAAAGGCTATGCCCTATTTGCATATTTCCAATATGCAAAGCTTCATGGTGCCCCAAACAGTCTTCATCGATAAACAAGGCATCATCCGTGAACAGCACGTGGGCGGGGATTTGAAGGATGAGGAAGCTGAAACCAGAAAGAAGATTTTGGAATTACTCACTGGAATTCCTGCCGCTCCTGTCAAAAAAGCCGTGGCCGCCGTGGTCACCAAAAAATAATCCATGGTGTTTATTTTGGATTACCATAGGAAGACCATGAACAGATTTTTGCTGAGTGTCCTTGCTGCCACCTGTCTTATTGTGAATGTATCCAGTGCAGCGCAACTTCCCAGGAAGGCAGCGGAATTGGTGATCAAGTCTCCCAGCGGAATGGAAACGCTGCTGAGCAAATATAAAGGCAAGGTGGTTGCGCTGGAATTCATTCTCACCACTTGCTCCCATTGCCAGCAAAGTTGTAAGATCCTCACCAAAATGCACCACGAGTTTGGTTCGCAAGGGTTCACTCCCGTGGCTGTTGCCATCAATGATATGGCCCATATGTACGTCACTGATTTCATCAAGAACTTAGGCATCTCTTTTCCTGTGGGCTGGCAACTGCGCGAAAACGCCCTGGTCTTTCTGCAACATTCTGAGATGGAAACGATGATGATGCCGCAGTTGGCATTCATTGATCGGGAAGGCATGATTCGGGCTCAGTTTGCTGGCAATGATCCATTCTTTGTGGATGATGTGAAGCAGGAAGCTAACATGCGTACGCAAATCAAAGCGCTGTTACTACCTGTCGCAAAGAAAGCCGCCGCCGTCGCAACACCAGTTCCAGCTCCAAAAAAGAAGGGCTAGTGATTAGTCGTATTTTCCTGGTCTTCACTGCGCTCTGTGGTTGCCTGCTTTCCGCCCAAAGTGCCACCTCCAGCGGAACCATCCGCGTTCAACTTAGCGATCCATCCGGAGCGTCCATCGCCGACGCAGCCTTATTGCTGCGGCATAAGTCGTCGGGAAGCACTCGATCCGGTAAAACGGAATCGCAAGGTGTCTTCACGTTTTCTCAATTGAGCCCCGGCGAATATACTCTTCACATTGAAAAAGAAGGCTTCACCACAGTCGATGCCACTGGCTTGAATCTTTCCATTGGCCAGTTGGTGGAACAAAAGCTTACCCTGT
>JAYWBH010000609.1:0-3773 GCA_043781815.1 Bryobacterales bacterium
GGATCCGGGTCCAACACAACTTTTTTCGAGAAAGCGAAAGTGCGATCCTGGACCGCCTTGGAACCGGATGAAATGCTGGCCGCACGAATCCAATTTCCGGCGTCACTCAATGGGCGGAGTCTGGTGGGCACCATCGCCACGCTGCCTTCCGATAGCATGTTCGATTCCATCGTTTATATTGACGTTTTGGAGCACATTGAAGATGACGCGGCCGAGTTGCAGCGGGCTCTTGCCCGGCTAAGAGTTGGCGGAGCGCTGGTTGTCTTGTCCCCTGCGCATCCATTCCTTTTCACACCCTTCGATTCCAGCATTGGGCATTATCGCCGCTATACTCGGACCACGCTTCAGCAAGCAGCGCCGCTGGGAATGTCCACGGAGAAGCTGGTTTATCTTGATTCGGTGGGCATGGCCGCCTCGCTCGCTAACCGACTGGTGCTGAATCAGTCTATGCCGACGGAAGGGCAGATTCTGGTTTGGGATCGACTGATGGTGCCGATTTCGCGAATCATGGATCGGATCACGTTTGGCGCAATGGGCAAAACTGTATTGGGGATTTGGAGAAAAGGTAATTCATGAATTCAACCAGCGGGTCGCTAAGAATTCAAGGTTTGCTGTTCGCGATGGTGGCAATGACGTTGCTCGTGCTGCATGGCAATAAAGTTGTTTTCACGCAGGACGAAGGCATCATACTGGACACTGCTCAACGGGTGATGGCGGGGCAGCGGCCCTATCTGGATTTTTTTGGATACATGAGTCCGGGCAGCTACTGGTTGCAAGTGCTGATTTTCAAAGTTTTCGGAGTCTCCTTAGTGGCCGGGCGGTTGCTTCCCATTCTGGATTGGAGCGTTCAATGTGCGCTGGTATTCCGGTTGGTCGATCAATTGGGCACGCGCAAAAGTGCCTTTGTCACAACGGGTCTGTTTTTTGCATCCAAGCTGTGTAATGCGGGAACGTTGACAGCACAACATCGATTGGACAGCGGTGCGTTGGCGTTGGGAGCCATTTGTCTGGCGATAGATGCCCGACGCAGTGGGTCAAACTGGCGTTGGGTGCTGAGCGGAGTTCTGGCCGGGGCGGCGGCGTTGTGTACGCCTTCGGTGGCTCTGGTGGTGATGGCCACGTTTCTGTGGCTGGTCTTCGATGATCGCCATGGTCGCGGGTGGAATCTTTACCTTTGCGGTGTGGCGGGCATTGGTCTTGCGGCTGCCGCCTGGCTGCTTCACGACGGTATTTTAGTGGCATTCGTCAACCAACTGATGTGGTTGCAGAAGAACTATACGGCTGTGAATTTAATGCCCTATGGCTCGGTCATCGGGGGTTACCAGGTGATCATCCGGCAGGGTTTCGTTCCCAGTACATTTGCCTTTTTTCTGGCGGTTCCGGCCATTCTGCCTTTTATTGTGTGCATTGGGCTGGGCATTCCATTGTGGAAAAGTAAGAATGAAAATCGGTCCACTTTACTGTTTCTGATTGTGGCAATGGTGGCCATGGTATTAACCGCATTTCCGCGTCCCGATGTGGAGCATCTTGGGTATGTCACCGCGCTGCCTTATGCTTTGATGGGCATTTGGGTTGCTCGTAGTTGGAGCAGGCGGCTGGCAGCTTATTTTGTAACTGGGTTTGCGGTGATTCCCGCCGCATTCTTAATGAACTTCAGCCTGGGGGCAATGGATGTAAAGAAGGTGGGAACTCCCGTAGGCGAACTGAGGGTGGGTTCTGAAGACGGAGCAGGAATGGAGGCGTTGATGCAGAAGGTGAAGCCCGGTCAATCACTTTTTGTGCATCCGTACATGCCTGTACTTTACTTCCTGACGCAGACAGAAAATCCGACGCGATTTTCTTACCTTGCCCCTGGAATGATGACGTCCAATGAAGAGCAAATTGCCATGGCTGAATTGGAGCGTCGCCCTCCAATGCAGTTGATGTATTTGAAATGGTCCAGGGAAGAGTTCCTACGGTTATGCCCTGGCGCCGGTAATTTAAGCGAGAAGTTTCCGCGAATTGAACAGTGGATTGACCAGAACTACACTCCCGTGGAACCTGAAATCATTGTCTCTGGCTACAAGCTACTACGCCGCAAGGAAGCCCCGTCGGGAATGTAAATGCAGTGGATTGGGCGACGGTTCCGCATCAACTTTAGCATTTTCTGCATCCTGACGGTGACGTTGCTGGCCATTCATGGGTCTCGGCTGGTGTTTACTGGTGACGAAGGAATCCTGTTGGAACCGGCCCAGAGAGTGGCCATGGGGCAACGGCCTTACGTCGATTTCTTCGCTTACATGAGTCCCGGCAGTTATTGGATTCAGGCCGCTATTTTCCGACTATTTGGCTTCACCATGCTGGCAGGTCGGTTGATGACGATTCTGGATTTTTCCCTGGAATGCGCTCTTCTTTTTTGGTTGGTGGCGCGCTTTGCCACTATCCAGGCGGCGTCCATCGCCACCACTCTCTTCTTTATTTTCCAGTTTGCCGATCCTACTTTTTTAACCGCTCAACACCGCTGGGATAGCGGGGCATTGGCGATGCTCTCCATCGTCATGGCACTGATTGCCTATGAGGGTCAGGGCAGGTGGCGCTGGTTGGTTAGCGGCGCGTTGCTGGCCATGGCCGCTCTTTGCACTCCGACCATGGCGGTGATTGGTTTGATTACTTGTGGATGGCTGCTGGCGGGCAGGCGGGTCACCGCTGTGGGCACGTATGCCTGCGGAGGTGCCGCTGTGGGGATTTCCGCCGTGCTGTATATGTGGCACCTGGGGAATCTTCAGGCATTTTTGGATCAAATGATTTGGCTGCGGGCAAACTACTCGGAAGTGAACATTGTTCCTTATGGAGCAGTTCTGGGCGGTTACCAAAACTTGTTTCAAGATTCAACCGGCTTCGCCTTGGCGCTTCAATTGGGATTGGTGTTCTGCATAGCGCTGCCTGCCACCTTGCCGCCATTTGCAGTGTCGGCTAATTTGATTCAAATCGCACGGGGAAAAGTGATTGGCGAAGAGCGATCCATGCTGTTGTTCCTACTCACCTGCACGGTGGGATTTGTCTTCACAGCCTATCCCAGGCCCGATGTGATGCACTTAGCTTTTATCGCAACGCTGCCTTATGCTTTGACGGCGATCTGGCTCTCCCGCTGGTGTTCCTTGCGCTTGGCCGGGCCTGCTGTGGCTGGGGTTGCCGTCTTTGCCGCCTTTTACGTAATGAGTGCGGTGGCTGGGTTGTGGGGAACGACGACGCTACCTTTTGCAGTTGGCACGTTGCGCGTTCCGAAGTATATGGAACCGGAATTAACGCAACTGGTGAGTAAGGTGGGCAGGCAACAATCCTTATTTGTGCATCCTTATATGCCGCTGTTCTATTTTCTGACACAGGCATCCAACCCTACTCGATTCGCCTATCTGGCGCCGGGATTGATGAAGACACGGGAAGAACGGATGGTGCTGGAAGATCTGAAAAAGAAGCCGCCAGAGTATGTGATGTTTCTACACTTGAGCAGAGAAGAATTCCTACGTGTCTTTCCAAATGGTGGTGGCATGAACGTCAAGTTCACTCAGTTGGAAGATTGGCTGGAACTCAACTATAAGCCGCTTGATCCGGCTGTGACTGTTCAGGGATATCAATTACTACGACGAGTTAGTGGCTTACCACTCGCCCGTCTTTCATCTCAATAACCCTGTCCGCAAACGCCGCTGCTTCGTGGTTGTGAGTGATCATCAAAATAGTCTGGCCAATGGTGTGGTTCAGGTCGCGTAAAATACCCAATACATTTGCCGAGTTTT
>JAYWBH010000610.1:0-3768 GCA_043781815.1 Bryobacterales bacterium
CCCAACTCCAACTCGATGAAGGTTCATTTAACAACAACAGGATAACGAGTCCATGCAATCTATAACTGAACAAAAAGAATCGCAGATCCATGAAACCCCCGTATTGTTGTTTGATTGCCAATTCCGTGATGGCCATTCTGAGGCGTGGAGCACACATCAAATAACGGTGGATGGTGTTGTTTATCGGGCGGCTGTGCTGGCGCACAATGCCTTTGATCTGCGATCGCTATCGGAAGATTCGATTGATGCTTCAGCAAGACTGAGTGTTACTTTGGCCAATGCAGACTCCTATTTTTCACAATTGGAATCTTTGCGAGGCACCAAAGGCGCGCGTCTGACTGTGCGGTTTGCTTTTTACAATTTGATCAATCACACTGCGGCGTCCCCGGTGGTTACTTTGTTTCGAGGTATCGCGAATTCGCCCGAAGCCATTGCAGAATCGCAATTTCGAGTTTCCTTCAACAACCGGCTTAGCTTGCAGCGGACCTTGCTTCCAAATGTCCGCATTCAAAAGCGTTGCCCGTGGACATTCCCAACCACTCAAAGCCAACGGAGGGAAGCCATTGATGGCGGATCCAAAGGAGCCTTTTCAACATTTTTCCGCTGTGGTTATTCAGCCGGCGAAACAGGCGGGGTTGGCACACTCAATTCGGCGACGCCCTATACCGGCTGCGACTACACACGTGCTTCCTGCGAACAGCGAGGAATGTTTGCAAAGGATCAGGCGAACCAGGTTACTCGTCGATTTGGCGGTGTGGAATTTGTACCATCCAGTGTTCTGGTGAGGGGTTATGGGGATAAACAGGCGGCACTCAGCGCGGTTCTTGAGAACGAAGCGAAGTTCAACGATTTCGTACCTATTGTTTACGGAACGGCTTGGTTTCTGCCTCCTGTTGTACTCGCCAGAAACGATGGAAACCTCACTCGGATGGAGGTGTTGCTTGGTATGGGAGAAATGCAGGGGGTGTTGAAGCTTCTGGTGAATGGCGTCGACATTCCGGCCGGAAGACCAGGCACAAACATGACTGCCACGGGTTGGTTTAACATCGTTAGTCTTGGAAATCGAACAGGCACTTTCAATTTAGACTTTGCCGATTCATCTGGAAAACCACTGGGAGATCCCTATGGAAGTATGGTGTACCTTTCTGTTGTGGTGCCCAATAGAATCGCCGATGGACATTCACTTCCTAACGTCAAGGTTTTGATGCAAGGCATGAAGCTGGATCGGTTTCAAGAAGACGGCGCATATGTTGCTACCGACTTCAACAACAACCCGGCGTGGATACTTTTGGATGTTCTTCGTCGAACTGGATGGGAGCTGGATGAGCTCGATATATCGTCCTTCACCCGCGCTGCTGCGTGGTGTGACCGATCGACGACAACTAAGGATCTGAATGGCAACGACGCGGTGATCCCTTGGCGGCAATGCAACTTGGTTTTGCGAAAGAGAAGAAGTGCTGCTGAGATAGTGCGCGGCATACGAACATCGGCGGGATTGTTTTTGTCATTCGCACCAGATGGAACACTTACCCTGCGGCCTGAGACAACCTTGGCTGAACAACAGCTTATAAAGCCGGAAGGAAGTAACTCAATTGAGTTACTCAACGGTGGGTGGCCTGCTTACGAATTTGGGGATGGAACCAATGGCTTTTCAGGGATTCTAAGTAAAGAATCTGGTGAGCCCAGCATCAGCTTGAGGTGTCGCAGTACAGCTGATACGCCCAACCGCTTCAGCGTTGAATTTCAAGACTCCTTCAACGAATACCAACAAGATAGCCTCTCTTTAGTTGACATTGATGATGCGCAGCAATCCGGACAGGAAACCAGCGCCAGCCTTCCAGCATTGGGATTGCCTAACTTCGAGCAAGCCGCCAGGATTGCTACGCTGCAATTACGGCAATCCGTCCGCGGAAACAAATTTGTTGATTTTGAAACTTCCGTGAAGGGATTTTACCTTCGCCCTGGGGACATAATTACCATTACGTACCTGCGAGAAGGACTCGACAGATCTCCATTCAGAATTGTAAGCATTGCACCTGGGTTAAACTACCGGACTGTTCGTATTTCAGCGAGGATACACAATGATGGCTGGTACGTTGAAGCGTCAGGCAATGGGACTGTATCCAGTGGTAGGCAGCCGGCTTTCGAAGTTGGAATTCCTCGACCGTTGATTGGGACCATCCTTCATGGAGACGGAAGCAGTGATTTCGGAATATCCGAGCAAGCCTCTGTGTTGGCGGATGGAACCGGCGCGATTAACTTACAAGTTTCGTTTACAGAACCACGCCGGGTTAGCGACTCTGCAGCAGGAATTCCTATCCTCGCGTTGTCACCTGTCATTGACAGTGTCAACGGTGGCATTAGTGGAAATCAGATTCTATACTATGCTCTGACTGCTGTTGATAGCGATGGAAGCGAGTCTGGTCTATCGTTTATTGTCCGTGCTGAGATCCCTGTAGGAACAAACACCAATAAGGTGATGCTGCATGGGATCAGTCTAAATTCAAAGACACAATCCTTCCATGTGTACCGGGGAAATACTCCGCACACTCTATTGCGCATCGCCTCAGCTTTGACACCAAACTCATCATTCACAGACATTGGAGTAACTTCGCTACTAACAGGTCCACCAGACGAAAATTTTGCTTCTGCTGTTTTCTACTGGCGGCTAGAATTGGAACCAGAACACTCTACAAACTTGTTTGGAGCGCAGGTAATTGGAAACGATACTTTGTTTTGGATTGCTAATGCGTTTTTGGGTAAGACTGCGAAAATCATGTCCGGCAAGGGATCGGGACAAGAGCGGAAAATCATTGGAAATACGCCGACAACTATCTCCGTAAGCACACCTTGGAATGTTCCGCCCGATGCAACCAGCGTTTTTGTTGTAGTGGAGCCGAGTTGGTCGCTTGGCACGAATGCTTCGACAAGTCCGGCAACGTTTGAGGTCCCCAACCGACAGGGTGCAACTATCCACATATCAGGAAGGTCGGCGAATGTTTTTGCCAGGGAAAGTGCCTACGAACTGTCTCCACTTACTCGTTGGCAGTTGGGTGGCTCAACTGGTTCTGCGATTGATATTGGGCCCCCCCCAGAACCTGACTTCGGGTTGACGACGAGCGGCACAGGTCAAGTTTATTTGAGTGCAATCGCTTTTACGTCATTCACCAATACGCATTCCATTCAATCGGGTACGCTGACCACTTACTATTGGGATGAACTTGGTAACGGTTCTGAGTTACATCTGGCGGAAGAGCTAACCATTAGTGGAAATAGAATCAAACTGGCTCTGACGAGTGTTCTCACTGCAGGTGCCATATTACAGATCGCCGAAGAACTGATAAAACTTGTGGAGCCTGTTGCGGGCGGACTTGAGTATATGGTGAGTCGGGGAAGATTTGGTACGACTGCGGTGAGCCATTCTACCGGCTCATCAGTATATCCGCTGCTCAACAGAGTTTATATCGTTCCCTTTTCAAGAAACTTTTTCGGAAGTCCGGGCAGTGGGAATTTTGCTTATTCATTGGATTTGCCGAACAGCAGAATTTCAGCAGCTTCGTTGTATCTGACAAACAGCGTTGGAAGCTCAGCACCAGGATTGCAAAACTATACGGCCACCAGCGATTTCGGATTGCGCACGTTGTCAGGCGGGCAGATTACGCTGCAAGTGGATGGGTTCCTATCCATTGAAAATGATGCGGCGCCGCCGATTCGAGTGGAATCAAGAACGGCCATTCGTGATATTTACGCAATGGTGAACGATGCTCC
>JAYWBH010000611.1:0-3759 GCA_043781815.1 Bryobacterales bacterium
CCCAAAGGCTCCCCAGGAATCCGGCCCAGGTTAAGAAACGTTTCAGCATGTACCTAATTATACGGCGACTGAATTAATAAAAACGGCGTCCAGTCTTTGGGGGACTGGACGCCGTTTTGTGACTGAGCTAATACAGGATCTAGAAGTCGTACCGCAGTGCCAATTGCATAATTCGGGCAGCGGTGGTGCTACTGAATTTCCCAAACGTTAAGGGTGTGTCCAAGTTGGTGCTCAGACCGGTAAAATTCACATTGTTGAACACGTTGTAAGCTTCAGCTCGGAACGTCACCGCATGTGTCTCAAACAGTTTGAATCTCTTAATGAGGGAGGCATCGGCATTGAAGTATCTCGGATTGCGGAAGCTGTTCCGACCCGAATTGCCAATTTCCCCAGCCACCGGATAAGTGAAGCGTTTATTTTCATCAGCACTATAGAAGAAGACGCCGTCCCCACGTCGGTCAACGCCACCTATGTTGCGATCACCCGTATAATCCGCCCAAGTGGTTTGCCCCGCAGTTGTCGCCCTCTGCGAACTCACTGTAAATGGTGCGCCGCTCTGCCAATTGCTGAGAACGCCAATGTCCCAACCGCCGACTAAGGAATTTGCCCAGCCGGGCATGTTGCCTCCGAACTTCAGCCCTTTACCGATGGGCAAAGTATAACTGGCGGCCATGTTAAACACATGTGGACGGTCCACATCGCTACGGCCCCTGTTCAACTTCAGATTGAAATTATCAATCGTATTAGTGAAACCATTGCCGTCTACAGAAACGTTGTCCACACTCTTGCTGAACGTATAGTTCACCGTAGTACGCAACGCACCGACATTGCGCCGAACGCTGAGCTGTAGAGAATTGTAGTAGGAACGCCCATCATTGTTTCCATAAACGACTTGATTGAATTGCGGAAAATTACGAAGGTAGAATGGCGATACTCCAGCCGCTGCATACTTCGTGTACTGGGTTCGATCTAAATTGTCCGCTGCTGTTCCAACGCGGCCTTGCGTAAAGTTTGATGCACCTAATCCGCTTAGAACCAAAGCCGGTGTGCCAAAGATTTTGACCAACGTATTGGATGCTGAGGGAGCAGCGCCAGCGGTCTGAAATGCCTGAATTTCCTTAAAGGACTTAAGGAAATCCTCATTGATGCGAGTCTGGTTCAGATCGCGGTTCATAAATAACTTCACTCCGCGGGAACCTACGTAGCCCACTTCTAAAATCGTATTTCGTGCAATTTCGTGCTGCACGTTAAGCGCAAAGCTCTGCACGTAACCGGTGGCCAAGTTCGGATTAAATCCTACAACTGAAAAGGAGCGGGTTTGCGGCAAAGTCAGAACAGGTGCTGGGGGTTGGGCAGTCGCCGGAATGCCTAAGCCAGATCGATTGTCTGAGCCCGCGACGGAATTGGGAAATACCTCGGAAGTAAACGAAAATCCTGGAGTATTTCCATCAGCTAGACTAACCACAGCGCCAATGGCACGGTCATAAAATACACCGTAGTTGCCCCGAATCGCTGTCTTTCCATTGCCTTGAACATCCCAGGCAAAACCCAGCCGCGGTGCGAAATTATTACGGTCAGGATTGTACCAATTGTTGGTCTTCTGTACGGTTAGATCACCGATCTGAGAAACGGAACTGATGTTAGCAATCTTATCCAAATTCCCTTGCAGTGTATCCCGTTCTTTCGGAACTGCGAAATACTCATATCGCAACCCGAAGTTCACAGTGAAATTCCGCGACACGCGCCAATCATCTTGGAAGAAATAGCCACTTTCATTGAGGATAAAGTTCCGGGTGCGAGTGACGCCGGGCCCTTGAAATTTTTGCAAGTCACTATAATAACTTTGCACGACTCGATCCATACGACCCAACACGTCGTTGTAAAGGTTCTCAAATCTGGTCCTCAGCGTACCTGAAAGCCCCTGTGGACCAAAAGTAGATGCGACCAAATTTCCATTGCCAGTAGCCAGCGAAACATTTGGATAGATGCCAGCGTCGTTGTATCCATACTGCAAAGTATTCCGGAATGAGAAGCCTGCTTTGAAAGCATGCTTACCCCAAATCTTTGTGAGTGAATCGCTGATATCCAAAACTGGAGAATTTCGACCTTGTGCGAAGTTCGGCAGAATAGGATTGGTGTATAAGTTAGGGATGATTTGTGCCCCTGGAATGCGTCCCGGTCGGTTGAAGGCGGTAGTTGCGCTCTGATGACCAATTCGAAATTCATTTACCAAGGTGGGTGTCAAGTTCCAATCGGATCCAATTCCGTAGCCCCAACGGTGCCCACCCTGCGAGCCTTGAATGCCTCCTGGGAAAGGCGCATCCGCACTGTTCAAAGCATCAATCGAAAGGTTGCGCTGCCAGCTCCATCGCATGAAAACTCGGTGAGAACTGGATACATTGTGGTCCCCACGAATCGTAAACTGATCCTCGAAACTTCCGCTTGGGTTATTAAAGCGGTACCCAGCGGTGTTCAGTCCGTCACCCAAGTCGCCATTGTTTGAGGTAGGCAGAAGATCGAATAATTTTTTAACTGCCGGATCAACGCCTTTCTTCAAAGGATCATTGGCGGCAATGTCAAAACTCTGAACCGCTCCGCCGGTCGTTGGAGTCCACCGGAATAACCCGGCTTTTGCTTCGGGAGTTAAAACCGTGCGGTTCCTAACCGTCTCCTGTTTGGTATCGCGCCTTTGAACGTTGCCAAAAATGAAGGTACGATTCTTCAAGATAGGCCCGCCAAACGAACCACCAAATAGGTTTTGAATAAACTTAGGCCGTAGCGTTCCCGATTGATTGCTAAAGAACTGGTTTGCGTTCAACGCTGTGTTCCGCAGATATTCAAATCCATTGCCGTGAAACACATTGCTTCCACTGCGAGTAACCAGTTCTACTTGACCTCCAGCATTGCGGCCATACTCCGCGTTGCCGCCTTGCAGGATGATGCGGAATTCCCCAATGGAATCGCTATTATTGGCAGTTAGCGAGAGCCCTAAACGTGGCACCACCGAATCGTTTATATCAATGCCATCCAGACGAGCGTTATTGCTGCCCTGCCGAGCTCCGTTGATACGGGAGAAAGTGGGGTCACCAGCGTCGGTAGATACACCAGGTTGGTAGGCGGCAAGAATAATTGGAGTTCTTCCCAATTGCGGAAGAGTGTCAATGTCCTTCAAGTTCACTGAGCGCGAAATCTGCGATTGCGAGGTTTGGACCGACACCGTGTTGGCCTCAACGGTCACGCTTTCCGCCGCTTGCCCCACTTCCAGTTTGATCACAAAAGAAGAAACGGCGGCAATTCCGATTTCAACATTGGCTAGTACAGATTTGCGGAATCCTGCTGCTTCTGCGGTTAAAGAGTAAATACCGGCTTGAACCACCGGGAAAACAAATCGACCATCGGCGCCGGAAGTGATTTCCTGATGCGCTTGCGTCTTTGTGTTATTAGCTGTGACTTTTGCACCAGCAACAACAGCGCCAGATGGGTCTTCGACAACCCCTTCTAAACGTGCCCCTACTTGCGCAAGCAAGCCGACCGCTGAAAATGAGAAAAATGCAGTCGCAAGTGCGATTGCACGAATTGTTTTATTGAACATGTTTCCCCTCAACCGAAGTAACTTATTGTTAACAATAGTAATGCTTTGGTCAAAAAAAGGAAAGCGAAAAACTTGTGAATTTATCGAGAGACCATTCAAGTCCCGTAATTACAACGCTTTAGGTGCCACCACGTTGTCCTGGGTGGAGTCCTTGGGTGGGCTGTGAA
>JAYWBH010000612.1:0-3750 GCA_043781815.1 Bryobacterales bacterium
GAAATGTTGTTATTCTTCCGCTGCCTCACTTTCATTGGTGTTTCTGTAGAATTTGTGGCGGCCGTGGCTTGGCTGGCGGAAATGTTTCCCGACAAAGAACAGCGTGAATCCGTGCTGGGCTACACCCAGGCATTCTCTTCTTTTGGCGGTCTGATGGTAACCATGGCGTACCGCACCTGCGTTCAATATTCAGCTTCACTGCCCGCCATTTACGATGGACACTCCGCCTGGCGTTACACGCTGATTTCCGGAATCATACCAGCCATCCCGCTGATGATCATCCGACCGTTCCTTCCAGAATCACCCAAGTGGGCAGCCATGAAAGCGGCAGGGACACTACAACGACCCAGCTTTCTGGAGCTGTTCAAACCCCAATATGCAAAGGTGACGTGGGTATCCATGTTCATGTACGCCATGAGTTACGGAGCGGCATTTGGAGCCTTGATGCACTTACCACGCATTGTTCCAGGCCTACCAGAAGTGATGAGTCTGTCCAAACCAGCGCAACAGATTGTTGTCGCCAATGTGCAGCTTTTGCAGGAATTGGGCGGGCTGATCGGACGTTTTGTATTGGCAATTTTAGCCATCAGAATTGTTAGCAGGAGGATGCTGATTCGTATTTTCCAGATCCCCGGCATATTCATTCTCCCCTATGTCTTCTTCTATCCAGCCGTTCAAAATCTGGAAATGTTGAAGTGGGGTGCAGCCATATGCGGCTTCCTCACGGTGGCTCAATTTAGCTTTTGGGGAAACTATTTACCAGGTCTTTATCCAACGCATTTGCGCGGCACCGGGGAAAGTTTTGCAGCCAACATCGGCGGGCGACTTTTAGGAACAATGGCTGCGTTAGTCACCACTAAACTAGCGACAAACATGCCTGGAACAGGGGCACCCATGAAGCTTGCCTATGCTGCTGGTTCCGTCGCATTAGCCGTTTATTTAATCGGATTTCTGTTAAGTTTCGCGCTGCCTGAACCGGCTGAAAAACTCCCTGATTAGCGGTAGCAAATCAGATTGGATTCATTGCGCAGACAAACCAACCCATTGCCGATAGCAGGCAGGGCGCGCACCTTACCATCGGTCGCTTTGAAGTGCGTAGGCACCTCCAATTTTTTGGGATTTGCCAGCACCTGAAACATTTCCCCATCATCGCGTAGGAACATCACTTTGTCTCTCAGTAGCGTAACGCTACCGGTGCCACCGGCAGGCATATTCCAGACCACTTTTCCCGTACGCAATTCTACGGCACGTAGCTCCTGACCAGTTTCAGCACGTCCATGCAAGCCATAGAGATAGCCATCTTTGATAACAGGAGTGGCGTAGTGGGCTGATAGGGAATCGTCATTCGCCCACAATTTTTTGGGAGGCATCTTTGAGAAATCAAGAGCCATAGCACCCGTTCCATAACTGGCTGTAAGGAATAAAATATTGCCATCAATCAGTGGCGTTGCAGCGTTTACGGAAGAGGCAGAACGCGCGCGAAAAGGCTGCTCATACAGGATTTTACCTGAGTCCACATCAGTAACCAACAATCCAGCGCGCGTGAAAAAGACCAGGCCAAATTTAGTAAGAATAGGTGATGAATAGCTCATCTCATGATTAGACGATTTCCAGATCAGCTTGCCAGTGTTAGCGTCAAAAGCACCTACCCCGGCTTGCTTAGATCCGATGTTCAGAAACACTTTTCCATCAGAGTAAAGAGGTGCACAAGCAGCGCCGAAGAAGCCTTTAGCGACGTCGTAAGTCTTCTGCACATCCACCCGCCAAAGCTTTTTCCCATTCACCAGATCAATGGCGTGCAGCACACCTTCAGCACCGAAAGTGAAAACTTTTCCATCGGCAACCGTGGGGGAAGAGCGTGGTCCTTCATCGAAACCAAAATCGTCACGATAATTGGTGGGGTAGGAAAAGGTCCAGAGGCTCTTTCCGTTTTGCGTATCAAAGGCTTCCACAATTTCTTCGTTGCCCCGACGATGAAACAAAATCACCTTTCCGTTAACGATTACGGGTGCAGCCAGCCCTGCCCCTACTTGATTTTTCCAGGCTATCTTTGTGGGCCAAGTAACGTCAGAATCAGTGTAGACGCCATTACGGGATGGTCCTAAAAGTTGAGGCCAATCGTGGAAGAAGAATGCAAAAATCAGGGTGAAGAGCATAGGGTTCGCTATACTTTTAAGAATACCCTTTCCCAGTAGGAGAACTTTTTTTGATTACGTTACGTGTGTTTATTGTGTGTTTGCTAGGATCTGTTGCCGCCTTTGGCCAGACCTACCGGTCAACTATTTCCGGATCTGTCAGTGACCCTTCCGATGGACGGATTGACCGTGTGAAAATTCAGGCCCTCAACACGGCAACAGGCGTGGAACGCACAGTCACATCGAATGCCCAGGGCGAATTTCAATTGCCATTATTGGAACCTGGAGACTATCGACTTCTTGCTGAAAAGACCGGCTTTCAGATTGCTGAAGAACGGGTCACTTTGACCATTGATCAAAATGTGCGCATCGCCTTGAAGATGCAAGTTGGCGCACAGCGTGCCGATTCCATTGCCGTGAAAGACGTGCATCAATTGTTGCGAACTGACACCTCCACCGTGGGAACGATCATCGACAATCGCCAGATGCTTTCCTTACCCTTAGACGGGCGCAATTTTCTGGAACTGAGTTTGCTGACGCCAGGCGTGATGCTTCCGGCGCAGGGTTCTTCCGGGACAGCGCGTGGCGAACTGGCCGTGCACGTCAACGGGGCTCGCGAAGATGCCAACAACTTCGTATTGGACGGTGTTTATAATGGCGATCCCAAATTGAATGGCTATGCCTTGAACCCTCCCGTGGATGCCGTTCGCGAATTTGAAATTGCCGCCAGTTCCTACGATGCTTCGTTTGGTCGCAATGCTGGTGGACAAATTAACATTGTCAGCAAGTCCGGCACGAATGCGCTGCATGGTTCGGCCTATGAATTTTTCCGCAATGGTGCAATGGATTCCGCGAACTACTTCGCCAGTGGCGATCCTGATTATCGTCGCAATCAGTTCGGCGCGTCCGCAGGCGGGGCTTTGAAGAAGAACACGACGTTTTTCTTTGTAGATTACGAAGGTCGTCGAGTCCGCGAAGGGGTTACGCAAACTACCACCGTCCCGACCGCGCTGGAACGCATTGGCGATTTTTCAAGGAGCGATCCAAGACGTCCTCCCATCGATATTTTCCAACAGAATCCTGCGCCATTTCCTGGCAGCAAGATTCCTGTAACGCGGTTACATCCCATTGGTGTTGGAGTTGCCTCGCTGTTTCCACTGCCGAATCGCGATGGTGCGGCGAATTTTACATCGTCTCCCAACCTTACCGATGCCGACAACCATTTCGACATCCGCGCGGATCATAAGGAACTAACGTTCCGTTATAGCTTCGGCGATGATGCCTTGTTCAATCCATTCTCTGGCGCTGGTTTTGCGCTTGTACCCGGCTATGGAACCTCTGTGGATCGACGCGCACAGAACGTGATGTTGGCCCATGTTCATGCCTTGCGTCCGAACTTGCTGAACGAGGCTCGCATCTCTTTCAATCGTGTTTCCTTGGGGACGCGACATGAAACGCAGGGCACCAGTGTGAATCGGAAATTAGGTTTGCCAGAACTTTCCTCGAATCCGCGTGATTGGGGTTTGACCTTCATCAAGGTGAATGGACTTTCTCCCATCGGTGATGAATACAACAATCCACAACACGGGACTACCAATACCTTTCAATTTGTGGA
>JAYWBH010000613.1:0-3745 GCA_043781815.1 Bryobacterales bacterium
CTAATTTTAATTAGTGAATGGGTATCACGTCCCCGAATTAAAGTTAGTGCTTCTTACTAAGAAACTTGCGCTTCACATCGGGCCAAAACTCTTTCAGCACCTGGGAAAAAGCATCAGTAGCAAGCTGGGAGTAGAGGCGGGAAACATTATCGGAAAGTTTGCGTTCCCCTGGATAGTAAGCGTTGGCGATCCCAACTCCCACCGCGTTTCCCAGCACTTCGGAATAGTTGAAATTCCAACGGCCACTGTCGTTTTTAGCAACAAAAATGCGACTGGCGGCGTAGCCTAGCCGTGCACCTACACTGCCTTCGCCTTTGCGAAAATATCTTGGATCTTGATGGAAAACGCTGGGCATCACCGATTCCGAGAAAAAGTTGCCAATGGAAGTATCCGCCGTGGCAGTTGCAAAACGATGGGCGAACCCTTTCACGCCTTGGCCAAATTGTGGATGTTGATCGGCAAGCTGACCCAAGCCCGATAGCACAGCACTGACACCGAAGATTGGATAGTCTGTAGAGTCCTTGAAGCCAATGTAAAACTTACGACGAACCGTCAGTGGTTCATAAGGGGCTTTCAGGTTACCAGTCCTGTAATTGGGAAGAACCCCAAAAATCCTTTTGTCAATTTGATCCGCAGTAGCAACCGCATCGGGCACTGCTATGGTGTCCGACGCTGTTTCCGGGGCAATCGCTGGGTCTTTTATTGGTGAAGCATCTTGAGCTGAAAGTGGTTGTACCAAGCAGTACACACACACGCCAACCGTCAGCACAATTCGTTTGAACATGGAATTCCTCTTTTGTACTTAGGTGCTTCCACCGTTTGAAAGGTTTCCAATTATCTAATTTTTAACAAACTTATTGTTCGTCGCTATGAAAACAATGGAGTTGCTGTGGGGTTCTCTACCAATTGCAGCGGAGCCTGTTCCACAATCACTGGGATGCGCACAGTAAACGTGGAACCATGGCCTAAAATGCTTTTGGCTTCCACTTCGCCCCCTAATAAGCGCGCAAATTCCCGACTGATCATTAGACCCAATCCGCTACCCTCATATTTACGAGTCGTGGGCGCATCATCAGCTTGCACAAAAGGCTGGAAAATCCGCTCTAATTGGTCCTCACTCATGCCAATTCCATTGTCTTCAAAAACGAATGCGGCCCAGATCAGTGAGAAGGTCCAGTTGCCCGCGTTCCCGCAACTCCTCTTCCAGAATTTGACTGTATCCAATAATAGCGTTGAGCGGAGTGCACAGTTCATGGCTCATATTGATCATGAAGTTTGATTTTAAGCGGTTCGCTTCCAGGGCGACTTTCTGCGACTCTTCCAATTCCCGCATATGGATTTCTAGCTGATGCAGTACTTCAAGGGCCTTCCAGCCCTGTTGCAGAAGATAAGCCAAATAGCAGCTATAAAGCAGCGCCAAAACCCACCCCTGGTTGCCGGTAAAAAGGTGCGTCACTGTTGCTGGACCAATCATCATCACTTCAAGCAAAGCCAGCAGCAGCCAATCAATCGCATAAGCGGTCATAATGGCTGCGGTGGATCCGGTTAAGCAGAGTTGAACCACCAGAAATTCCCAACTGGAATTGCCACCCTTTAATAGAACTGCAACCAAAAAGCTGCCCCATTACGCAGCCGCAACAATGGACGTGATGCGCATTTTACGCGCGAATTTACGCAACGCAATGGGTCCAACTGCAGTGGTGGAATTCCAGTAGTAACGGCATATACTGATGCCCAATGTAGTGATCCACATCGCCGCCAAAAGCAGCGGTGCGGTTGCTGCCAGATTGGTGCCCGCAGTGAGAATGGCCAGGAACATTGGATATGCCCAGGTGGATTCCACCATGTTGCGACAAAGCCGCCTCTCCGCCGTTTCCCAAGATGGGTGATTCGGGTCTTCACCTTCAGCTAAGTTAAAACTCATTTACTGGTTAATCGACTGGTGAAGTCCAATTCTGCATACCGGTTCTCAAATCAGAATCGAGGGAAATACCTTAGGCTATTTCCCAGTACTAATTCGATTCAGCTAGTACCGATACACTCGAAATACTGTTGATTGAAAAAGCAGTTGAGGATAGACTGAACTTGGATCAAGCAGCAACAAGATATACGAAATCAACACGTTAGTCTTCCAAATTACGGAACATCCAAGCGGGCTCAATCTTAAAACCTTCCCCGGCTAATTGGTTTGTTCTTCTGGATGCTGCTTGACCCACTACTTACAAAAATAATTGTCAGGAACCTACCAGTTGCTCCTGGTGTCCAAACAACCATGGCAATGACAACCTCCTCTAACAAAGCGCAAATCAACGTAACTCCCTTGATTGATGTCCTGCTGGTTTTGCTGATCATCTTTATGGTGATTGTTCCAACACAATCGAACGGGCTTGCTATCGATCTACCCCAACCAGCTCTGGACAACTCTGCGCATCAGCCAGTCCCCAACACCGTCGTCTTGACCATTGACCGGGACCATCAGCTACTGTTGAATTCCGAACCAATTGCACTGGAAGCTTTGGGTGCCCGGCTGCGTCAAATCTATGCTCTGCGTGGCTTAAAGGTGCTGTTTCTGAAAGGCACCAGGGAATTGGAATTCGGACATGTTACTCAGTTGATCGACATCGCCAAGGGGTCTGGCGTTGATCATGTGGCACTTATGACTAACTGACGGCTTTGCTCAGCAGCGGCCGTGACGATGCACTTTTGACAATGGCCACGCCCACTAAGATGACTAACATGGCCAGTAACTCGCGCCAACCGAAAGGTTCGTTATAAAACAACACACCCAACGCTGCAGCCACTGCCGGATTCACGTAGTTATAAATGGAAACAATGCTCAGAGGCAATCTTTCCAAAGCGAAAACATACGAACTGAAGCCGACCATGGACCCAAAGATGACCAGGTAAATCATGGCCAGGTTACTATTCAATTTCCATACAATGGGGGCATGCGGAACTAACAATCCCAATGGTAGAAACACTAACCCGCAGGCGAGGTTTTGTATGGCCCCGCTGACAAAAGGATGTGTTTCCAGCCGCTGCCTGCGCTGTAGTATGGAAGCGCCATTCCAGAATAATCCTCCGAAGTTTAGAAGTAGAAATCCTTTTAAAACAGGACCGTCGAAACTGCCCCAACCATTTTTGGGAAGCAGCAACAGAATGACACCGCAGAACCCTACCAACAGACCGACCAATGCTCTGGGCTGGATACGATCTCCACCGGTTACGCGTTCAATTCCAATCAACCAGAAGGGTCCGGTGGTAACCATCACGGCGGCAAGGGAACTGGGTATCCAGGTTTCAGCAAATACTAGCGCACCGGTTCCGAATCCCAACATCATCAACCCATACAGTGAAGTCAGCCATAATTGCTGACCTTTAGGGAACGGGCTCTTCATGGCTAATGCAATGCCGATCATGAGGATGCCAGCCACCAGAAATCGAATTCCGACAAGGAGTAAGGGCGGAAAACCTTCCAGAGCCATGCGAATTCCCAAGTAAGTGGTGCCCCAGAAAAAGCATACGGAAATTAAAGCTAAGTAGGGGAAAAAGAGAGGATGCCGACCCATTTCCTAGTTTAACACTGCCACTAAACCGAATACTGTTTGAACATATAATACACAGACATCAGCATCCCGATTCCAATCACAACTTTGCGTACCGAAGTCGACGAAAAGCGCAGCGACAGGCGTGCTCCCAGGTATCCGCCAACAATCGCCGACGCCGCCATTGGTAAAGCGAAACG
>JAYWBH010000614.1:0-3734 GCA_043781815.1 Bryobacterales bacterium
ATTGGCCCTGGATGGCAACGAAAAAGCCAAAATGATTTTTCATCAAATGGGTTGGGCACTGGGAGTTGGGCTGGCCAATTTGATCAATATTTTTAACTATCCGCTGTATCTGCTGAGTGGTGGAATGCTGCCTGCCTGGGATATGTTTGCGCCGACAATGATGGAAGAAATCCGCAAGCGCAGCTTCACATTTCGCAGTACACCGACCCGCGTGGAACAGGCAACGCTGGGCAATCAGGCAGGGTTGATTGGCGCCGCCTACCTGCCCTATCTTGCGCAAAAACTTTGATTTTACGGGACGTCTCAACACATGGCATATTGGCTTGGAATAGACATTGGCACTGGTGGCAGCCGCGCCATATTGATTGATGGAAAGGGGTACATCGCCGGGGCGGTTACTGCACCTCATGACGAAATGACGATGGAGCGTCCGCTGTGGGCGGAACAGGATCCTGACAACTGGTGGGTGGCGACGCAGCATGCAATTAAGGGTGTTCTGCAATTGACTGGGGTGAGTGGTGCCGAAATAAAAGGCATTGGACTTTCCGGCCAAATGCATGGGCTGGTTCTTTTGGATAAGGACGGCAAAGTGATTCGCCCTTCCTTGATCTGGTGCGATCAACGGAGCCAGGCGCAGGTGGATTGGATCAACATGAAAGCCACGCCGGAAGCGGTTCTGCGATGCACTGCCAATCCCGTGCTTACTGGTTTTACGTTACCCAAACTTTTATGGGTGCGCGACAACGAACCGGCGAACTATGAACGCGGCTGTATGATGCTGCTGCCCAAGGATTATATTCGCTACAAACTTACTGGCGACTACGCAACGGAAGTTTCCGACGCATCAGGCACCGCATTGTTCGACGTTGTGAAACGACGCTGGTCAACCGAGTTAGCCAGTATGGTGGGCGTGGATAAAGCGATGCTGCCGGAATGTTTTGAATCCAGCCAGATTACCGGAATCATCAACGCCGAAGCAGCAGCGGCAACTGGTTTGAAGGTCGGCACACCAGTTGTTGGCGGTGGCGGCGATCAGGCGGCTAGCGCTGTCGGAAATGGAATTGTTAAATCTGGAATCGTATCTTGTACTATTGGGACCTCGGGTGTAGTCTTCGGCCACATGGATCAGCCCGCCTACGATCCGGCTGGGCGAGTGCATACGTTTTGTCATGCAGTGCCCGATAAATGGCACGTGATGGGAGTTACGCAGGGTGCCGGTTTAAGCCTGCAGTGGTTGAGAAATCAACTGATGCCTGGTGTCGAATACGATGCACTGACAGCCGAAGCATCCACTGCCCAAGCCGGTTCAATGGGGTTGTACTGGCTGCCTTACCTGATGGGGGAACGCACCCCTCATTTGGATTCTACGGCTCGTGCGGCTTGGGTTGGGTTGACTGCTAAGCATACCCGCGCCGAAATGATTCGATCTGTGCTGGAAGGGGTAGCTTACTCTCAAATGGATTGTTTGGAGATCATTGAAGGGTTAGGGACAGTTGTGGAAAATGTGCGCCTGTCAGGCGGCGGAGGGAAGAGTGCATTCTGGCGTCAGATGTTTGCTGATGTATTCAACAAACAGGTTGTGACGTTGGAAACGCAAGAAGGGTCGGCCTATGGGGCAGCTTTGCTTGCAGCCGTGGGGACTGGGGAATTCGGAAGTGTGCCGGAAGCGTGTGAGGCGACGATCAGGGAGGTCAGCGTCACATTGCCTGTTCCTGAAACAGCGAAGCGGTACAAGCAGGCGCATCGTACTTACCAGGCGATCTATCCGGCGCTACAGCCCATTTTCAAATTATTGTGATGCATGGCTTCGCTTCACACTTGAAGCTGTCCGATTCCAGGAAAACTATGCAGGCTTTTGGAAAACCGCTCCCTCGCGGTCACGGCTCGGTAGAATCAGTGTGTTACGGAGCCGTGACCGCGAGGGAGCGGTCTTTTAACCACAGGTTGTCCCAACAACGGTTGGAGTTTGTTATATGGATGCGGGAAAACTATGCGGCAGTTCGCTTTCGCGTCCCCGATGAGTGCCAACTTGGTCGCAACCTTACAGAGTTCGGCGTCGTCCATCGGCGGGACAACGTTGGGCTATCATAAGTGCAAATGAGACAAGCAGTGGTTTTCAAAGGCGAAGATGGGCACTGGGTGGCGGAATGCTTGAGTCTGCCGGGCTGCGTGAGCCAGGGGCTGACGCGCGAGGAAGCCGTCAGCCACATTCGCGAGGCGATTCAACTCTACATCACGGTGTTGGAGGAAGATCACCTGCCAATTCCTGAAGAGCGATTCGATTCGATACTGGTCGCGGTTCCAAGAGCAAGCTATCCAGCACGCTTAGCCGTAAATTCCCTACCGTGCTTGGAACCCTCTTTGGCTGATTGAGTGCCCTTCAACTCATCCCCATCCACGGTGCCTTTCCAATACACCGTGCGGTCCCCTTTCTTGGTTGTGATTTTGGTGATGAAGGAAAATGTGTTGCCTTCAATCACACCCTTGTCCACAGCAGCATTGACATGTTTTCCGGCTGTCAGATTGCCCTGAATCTGATTGCCTGTGCTTTTCAAATCCAACGTGGACATGCGTGCCTTGCCTTTGGTCGCCTTCTTTGCTTGTGCTTCGATATTCCATCGGCCATCGATGGGGCCAGCCGTCAGCAGAGCCCCGCACAGTGCCACGAAGGCAACTGATTTACCAAACATTTTCAGCATCATTGAATTGTTTCTCCTGCCTGATGAACCCCGCACCTAGGAAGGAGTTGCGATTTACTGATGCAACTCAATTTCCTTCGCGCAAGGACTAATGTCTCGCAAGGCGGCCATCAACTCCCCTACTCGAATCGGTTTAGCCACGTAATCATCCATCCCAGCAGCCAGGCAATTTTCCCGATCCCCCTGCATAGCATTCGCGGTCATGGCGATGATCGGAATTCGGGTATGATTTGCGGCAGCGGCTTCCAGGGCTCGAATGGCCGCAGTGGCCTCTATTCCATCCATTTCAGGCATCTGGCAATCCATCAGAATGGCGTCATAGCCACCTTTTGAAAAGGCGTTCACAGCCTCACGACCATTGGACACCACGTCTACCACAAATCCTCGTTTGGACAGTAACCGGACCGCTAATTTCTGATTGACTAAGTTATCTTCTGCTAGCAATAAGTGAAGCTGAACCTGGATATCGGCAGACTCGGTTGTGCCACTCGAGTAAAGAGGATTGCTGCTTTGGATCAGCGAGCTTTTCGCTTTCTTGCCAAGAATCCCTTTCAGACAACGGTAAAGGTGGCCACGTCGGAACGGGCGCGTTAAGTAACCATCCATTCCTTCCACACTGCCCCGCGCGGTTGGCCCAATCATCACCGCCGGGAGTTGATGTTGCTCGGCCAAACGACGGAGCGATTCAACTCCACTGGAGCCATCTTTATCGGTAGCTTTCTCATCGAATACCAGCAAGTCAAAAGGCAGACCACTCGCTTCAGAAGCACGCAACTGAGTAAGGGCATCGGCCAGATCCAATGCTTTGGTCAGCCCCACACCGGCAGGCTCCAACACAGAAGCCACAAATTCTGAACGGAGCGGGTCAGGATCGATTAGCAGCATTTTTGTGCCACTCAACAAAGCGCGATTGGCTTGCGACTCCCGTTCCCATTCAGCCGGAGGCTGTTTGGTTTCCAGCATCGCCGTGAACCAAAACGTACTGCCGCAGCCTTCTTCACTTTCTACGCCAATGGACCCACCCATCATCTCCGC
>JAYWBH010000615.1:0-3731 GCA_043781815.1 Bryobacterales bacterium
CTCATCAATCGACGCCGCAATGGTGTTGATGCCCACTGGTCCGCCGCTATATTTTTCCAGAATGGTCATCATCAATTTAATGTCGATTTCATCCAGACCGTAGCGATCCACTTCCAGCAATTCCAAAGCGTCAATAGCAATGTCACGGTTCACTTTTCCGTCGGCACGAACCTGGGCAAAGTCGCGAACACGGCGCAACAGTCGATTGGCAATTCGGGGAGTGCCGCGGGCTCTGCGTCCAATTTCCTCGGCTCCACCGTCATCAATGGTGACGCCCAGCAGCCTGGCAGAACGTTCCACAATCTTTGCTAAATCTGCCAGGTCGTAATGGTTCAGTCGCAACACCAAACCGAATCGACCGCGCAAGGGAGCGCTTACTAAACCCTGCCGTGTGGTGGCGCCGATAGCCGTGAAGCGGTTCACTGGTAGCGAATGGGTTCTGGCCCCTGGCCCTGTGCCAACCAAAATGTCCACCCGGAAATCTTCCAGCGCTGAATATAGAATTTCCTCCACATCCGGCAGCAACCTGTGAATTTCATCAATGAAAAAAACCTGCTTTTCCTGGATGTTGGTGAGCACCCCGGTAAGGTCTAATTTCTTCTGCAACACTGGGCCAGATGTTGTATCAAAGGCCACGCCCAGCTCCTGCGCAATGATCCCGGCTAGTGTCGTTTTACCCAATCCTGGCGGGCCATACAGCAGTACATGATCCAACGCATCACCGCGTTGCCTGGCCGCTTCTATCGCGATGGCAAGATTTTCTTTCAGCTTCGGCTGACCAGTAAAATCAGCCAATAGCTTGGGTCGCAACGCTGCTTCAAATTTACGATCATCTTCTGATGAATCGGCGGAAATCACTTGACGATCTTTCATTACCTCACCAACTGCAGCGCACGCCTAAACAGCGATTCAAAATCTGTGGCCACATTTTCAGCCTTCGCTTTTTTAAGCGCCGCTTCCGCTGCGGTCCGCTGACTTCCCAAATTGACTAGCGCCGATAAGACATCCTGCTCCAAGGCATTTAGTGGAGAAATGGCGATGACCGAAGAGGATGGCAACCCTGCGGCCATGGACTCAATCTTATCTTTTAGCTCCACAATCATCCGCTCCGCAGTCTTTTTGCCGATGCCCGGAATGCGCGTCAACATGGCCACATCGCCCGAACCCAACGCCGATAACAAATCTCCCGGAGCAATCCCGCTTAACACTCCCAGCGCCACCTTTGCGCCAATTCCACTTACGGTAATCAGCTTTTCAAAAATAGTCCGTTCTTCCAACGATGCAAATCCGTAGAGTAGAAACGCGTCTTCCCGCACGTGGGTGTGAATTCGTAATTTAACTTCCGCTCCCACATCGGGAAGTCGGGTATAGGTAGACACTGGGATAAACACTTCATATCCCACCCCAGCCGCTTCCACCACTACGTTGCTAGGATGTTTTTCGAGAAGTATTCCGCGTAAATGGCCAATCATTCGTACCTAACATTATCGCAGCCAACTACCTGGCAAGCGCGGTTAAATGAGCGGCAACTGCTTGCCCGACGCCGTTCAAATTGTAGCCGCCTTCCAGTAATGACACCAATCGACCGTCAGCGTGTTTATCGGCGATCTCCATAGTGAGTCTGGTCAATGCCGCAAAGTCGGCATCGGTTAACTTAAAGCGGCCCAGGGGATCTCCTTCGCGTGAATCAAATCCGGCTGAAAGCAACACAAGTTCAGGTTTGAACTGGTCCATTGCGGGCATCAACTGATGTTGAAACGCACCTAAGATTTCCTGCATGCCAGACCCAGCAGGGAACGGGCAGTTCATGGTTCGGCCCGCGCCTGCACCCTCACCAGATTCAGATGGCAATCCACTGCCCGGATACCATGGATACTGGTGTGTGCTGAAGAAGTACACAGCGCCATCGGAATAAAAAATGTCTTGCGTTCCGTTGCCATGGTGCACATCCCAATCGGCAATCAACACGTTTTTGACACCATATTTATGCTGGGCGTAGCGGGCAGCCACTGCAACATTATTGAAGATGCAAAACCCCATGCCACGATCCGCATTGGCATGATGTCCTGGTGGCCGAACCACCGCCAGGGCGTTGCGTGTGCGTTTCTCAAACACCGAATCTACAGCAGCCATGGCACTGCCCACAGCATGCATCGCCACGTCCCAGGAATGCGTTCCGATGGCTGTATCACCAGTGCGCAGTTGACTTCGTTTATTGGCGATGTCTTGTTTTGCCGATGCGATGTAATCCCGCCCATGGCATCGCGCTACATCGTCTTCCATAGCCGCATGCGGAGTTAGTTTTACTGTGCGTGCCGGTAATCCAGCTTTGTCCAAGGCTTTCCAAATGGCGTCATAACGCGCGGCGCACTCCGGATGACCCGGACCCGTGTCATGTTTTTTTGAGAATGGATCAGCCAACAATCCGGTTTGAAGTTTCGTTTCCATTAACACCAATTCTCCGCGAACCAACAAATCTCTTCAACAGGTATCTTGACGCAAACCGGATCACCCACTTTACAATCTTCTGTAAAACCGGGCAATTCCACAAGCAACGGAACACCTGCATGAAGCATCACCCGAAGTCGTCGACCTCGTCCCCAATGGACGATCTCTTCGATAGTGCCGGGCAGGCCATCGGATGTCAATTGCAGTTTCTCGGATCGGAAGGCCATATGCGTGGGACGCCCGCCTGTGGGCATTACAAACGTCCCAGCCGCTGTTTCAAACCCTGCACCAACTGGGCGACCCGGCAATACTTTCCATCCTAAAAACGCAGCCACCCGTGAAGTTCGTGGTCTTGAAAACAACTCTTGCGGTGTGCCCTGTTGTGCCACCGTCCCATTTAACAGCAATACAATTTGGTCGGACAGTTGTGCCGCTTCTTCCTGATCGTGCGTTACGAAAACAGCAGTTATCCGCAACTCGCGCTGCACCTTTCGTAACAGGGTCCGCATCTCCTCACGCAGTGATTCGTCCAACGCAGAAAATGGTTCATCGAGCAGCAGCACTTTGGGATTTGTCACCAAAGCCCGCGCTAGTGAAACACGTTGTTCCTGACCTCCTGACAGTTGGCTGGGTCTGCGGGTTGCCAACTCCCCAATCTGTAGGAGTTCCAGCATTTCTGAAACACGTTGCTTTGTTTCATCGGGATTCAAACGCCGGACACGCAGCCCGAAAGCCACATTTTCCTGTACGCTCATATGCGGAAACAAGAGGGGCTTTTGAAACACCATGGCCGCCTCGCGCTTGTCAGCAGGCAAATGGTCCGCGGGTTCTCCATTGATAAGCAGGCTTCCCGAAGTTGGTGTCAGAAGTCCCGCAATCACTTTTAATAAAGTAGTTTTGCCACAACCGGAATGTCCCAAAAGTGAAGTCAGTTGTCCCGCTGGAAACTGAATGAAGATGTCGCGCAAAACGGACTTTCCAGGATAGCCCGCGCAAATGTCGGAGAGCTGAATCATCGCAGTAAAACGCTCTTTCGCCAGTCGCCATTCAAACGATTCAAATACTCAGCATCGGGCTCCGGTATGGTGTGGGCTTCGCGCTCGGAAGCAGGCAGAGTGGCCACTCCGTGCGGTAAGGCATCCACTTCTTTGCGCTGTGCGTTAGTTAACTTTTCAAGAGCATGGGGGAATCCATTCCCCAATGCGCGGGCCATATCCAACACGCGTTCGTAGGAAACCAGTTCGTTAATCACCACTAGCGCACCTTGCGGATTGGATGCGTTA
>JAYWBH010000616.1:0-11198 GCA_043781815.1 Bryobacterales bacterium
CAATTTCCACGAAGCGATTGGCGTCAAATATTAGTCGCGCACGAGATTGGACACAACTTGGGACTACGACATCCTATTGAACTCAGAGGTTTCGTGAACTTACCATACATAACGAATTTCTCGGTCTTGTCGACGTTACCATTAAATAAGTATACATATGACCCATTGATAAACCGCGAGTTTTACACATGGCTGAAAGACTACCACGACTCTTCGGCGGGATTGACAAGACGAGCCGAAGGGGTCGCCTCGGGTGTGGGGCAACTCGGTGGGAACAAAATCACTCAAGAAGGGGCTGCATTTTTTACTGTCTTCGCAGCACCACAACGCAGCTTGTACTGGCATCTTGTCAAGAATCCATTTGCATTTGCATCATCACTAGTGGTCTTAACCGCACCATTTAATGGCTCCAAGGCTAACTTAATGAATTGGACACCAAGGTTGGACCCACCATTTCGCTCAACCTCGGCATTTTCCTTCAGCGGTAACGACATCCGATTGGTTTGCGTAAAGTCATGTCCGGAAAGGAATTAAAAATGCGTTTACATTTTTCTATTATTTTTTCTATCGCCACCCTTTTAGCTATTTGCGCCTTCGGTCAAATACAAGGTAAGTCACCCTCGATCCCTCCCCAATACCAAAGCAGTATTCGCAAGGGATGGGCCGAGTATGATCGGATCAGCCAAGGGATGAATGCTCTGCGGGTTGAGGTCAAACTCGAACGGAGCGTTTACCTACCTGGTGAGGCCATTTGCGCTCAATTGGTGGTGTCCAATCCGACTGCCGCCCCCATAGCAGCTTTCCCTCCGTTTGGAACAGGCCATCGTAGTAGCCTAATGCTCCAAATTCTAAAAAGTGCTGATGAATGGACACGATATGGTGAAGGCGAAGAAATGTTTTCCGACGATTATACCGATGGCGACATGATGGCCCACCGCAAAATAATTTGGATTGGAGCATCCCAGTCGCTTACCGCGAAAGTCTGCATGCACGGCACAACATCACAGGTTCTGATACCCCACCCTGAAGTCAGAAGACTTCCTCCTGCGAAGTTTCGTTTAGGACTTGCCTATGAAAAGCAAGCGGATGGCGAATTCGAGATACAGCCAGTTTTGGGTAGCTCCGGGTTTGCAACCGTAGTCTTACCTGAATATGAGAGCACGCGTGACCCACGAGATGGCATACCAACTAACTGCCTTGGCGTGGGCGTGGCGGCTCTCAGAACTCATGAAGGTACGGTAATTGTGTCATATCTCCGTCTTGATTCTTGTTGGGCAAGTGATTACGAGAATGGTCTAGCGGATGCTTTTGCTGGATTTACTCGTGTAGCAGAGACAACGAAATCGGTCAAGAACTTAGCTATTTCCCGGCTATCTGACGGGCGCATTCAAATCACTTGGAGAGAGGGCGAAGATAATCAGCAACGAAAAGTTATCCTGCCTCGTGTAAACGGCAAGAGAGAATCGGAAGATGACGATAACCACAACGATGATCACAATTAGGATCACCATAGATGCGTGCTATCTTTGCGCGAAAGTTGGTCGTGGAAGGGGAATATTTAAGTGTGGTTCACCGCGCCAACCACTCTTCCGCCCAGTCCATAAACTTCGCTAGAATTCACTGTCCGTCAAGCTAATCACGTCACCGGTCCGGGATTGAACGGGGCTAGCGCGTTATGCAGGCCCCAATGATCTGCCCAAGTTTTTTTGCGCCCACTAGCCACATCCAACAGGAAGCGATACAGTTCCCAACCAACGCTTTCAATCGTTGCCTGGCCTGTGGCAATGCGCCCTGCATCCACGTCAATCAAATCATGCCATCGTTCTGCCAGTGCAGTGCGCGAAGAAACTTTCACCACTGGAACGAGTGCCAAGCCGTAGGGCGTTCCCTCTCCTGTGGTGAATACGTGCATGTTCATTGATGCCAACTGCTGCGTTCCGCAAATAAAATCGCTGGCTGGTGTGGCTGCAAACGTCAGACCTTTCGCCGTCACTTTATCGCCATGACTGGCAACCATGCTGATGGCACTGGTGCCGGCTTTTGCCACAGAGCCCAATGCCTTTTCCACTACGTTCGATAAACCACCGCGCTTGTTGCCTGGTGTCGGATTCGCGCTACGATCTGCACCACCTCGTCCCAGGTATTCGTCATACCAACGCATCTCACGAATCAGATCGCGTGCTATGTCTTCCGTGGCGCAGCGTGGTGTCAACAGATGAACGGCATCGCGAACTTCAGTCACTTCAGAAAACATCACACTCGCACCGGATCGCACTAAGAGATCAGCCGCATAACCAACAGCCGGGTTACAGGTCACTCCAGAAAATGCGTCACTCCCTCCGCACTGCAATCCGACGTTCAAATCCGATGCGGGACAAGTGGTACGCTGCCTACGATTCAACTCTTCCAACCGCTTTTCAGCAAAGCGCATGATTGCCGAGATCATGTCCCCAAACCCGCGCAGGTCTGCATCCTGAAGACGAACCACATAGGGATCTTCATTGAAAATCGGAAATGTTGAGTTGTTGAACGGGCGTAGATTTTCGCCTGGCAATAACCGCATCGGCTGCAATTTCTCGCAACCAAGACTGACCACCAATGGCGAACCTCCGAAATTTGCGTGTCGACTAATGTGGCCCAAAGTGCGGATTGGAATACCGGCACCTGGCGCATCAATCGCCACCCCACAACCATATGTGTGCGTGATGGCCACCACATCATCCACGTTGGGAAAGCGCGGCAGCAGTTCCGCTTTAATACGGCGCACCGCGTAATCCACAGTAGGCGCGACGCACTGTACTGTTGTTGTGATGCCCAAAATATTTTTCGTGCCCACAGTGCCATCCGCATTGCGATAGCCCTCAAACGTGTGCCCTGCCAGCGGTGCGAGTGGCTGCGGAACGGCTGTAGCCAAAGATAATTGATCCAGAGGAGGGGCCACGGGAAGGTTCAGCATATCTTCACGAATCCAACCACCAACTGGAATTTCACGATTGGCCGTGCCGATCACTTCGCCATAGCGGATAATCGGGTCGCCTTGCGCGAATCGCTTCAGAGCAACTTTGTGCGATTGGGGAATGCTCTCCACCAATTTCAATCCATCAGAAAAAGCGACTCCAGCGGCCAGCCCTTCCGGGTTCACTACGATGGCTACGTTGTCTTTGGAATGCACTTGAATACGAAGAGGGTCCACGCATCGGAGAGTAACACAATTAGGCCTTTGAATCACGCTTAGTCCCATCCAAAATTGTTCCAGCAATGGCAGGGCAATTGGACGTTTTGTGGTTTGACTGTAATCTCAGCGGAACAACAAAATAGTGGATGCAGCGGTTAGAACAATCACCATTGCCTCAAAAACATTGGTCGGAATGCGTCCTAACAACCACCGTCCAGTGAGTGCTCCCAGTAAGACCGCCGGGACAAGCACCGCATCAAAAATCAAGGAAGTACGACTGAATAACCCATGCCAGGCGTAGATTGGGATCTTCGCCAAATTGATCACAAAAAAGAACCAGGCTCCAGTGGCGATGAATTCTTCTTTGGGTAATTGTTTAGTGAGCAGGTAAAGATTCATCACCGGACCTGCTGCATTGGCCACGGTTGTAGCAAAGCCAGCAGCCATGCCGTAGAGTCCGCTGTGTGCCGGACGCAGGTCACTCTTCATGCGGCGGTATAAATACAGCACCAGCATGATCAGCACAATCGTACCGACCAACGGTCGCAATATATGTTCTGGTAGATAAAGTGCAGCCGCCCCGCCAGCCATGCCCACAACTACCCAAGGGGCCATCGCAAATAATTTATTTGCCGTAGCGTGCCTTCGCCAGTAAAAAACAGCAAATAGATCCGCAGTGCAAAGAATGGGGAGCAACCAACCTGCGGAATGTTTTGTATCCCCGGCAGTAAGCACCATCAGTGGAATCGCCAAAATGCCAACACCGGGCATTCCAGTTTTGGCAACACCAATCATGAAGGCACACAAAGCACCGAGTATCCATTGCCAAGGGGCGAGATTAGGCATGTAAAGACGAATTGGTGATTATAGCGCGTCTGGACGCTGTTTACCGTTCCATCTTAGAATCTAGTGGATTCCTGGCCACCTGTGCGGCATCCCCGGCAAATGCCGTATCCACTTCCATTGCCTATGATGTTGGCACATCGATTCGTAATGGAAGCCAAATCACCGGCGCTAAGCGTCCCCAATAGAAATGGCCGTTCTGTAAGGGCATAGGGGCCGCCAAGCACCGGGGTCGCATGCAGAGTGGTTCCCCAAGCTTGCGATCCTAAAGCCAAGGGCAATGCTGCCGATCCCACAAAAGCCGCAGTGTTATTGCAACTTGTTCCTGTGAAAGTAGGCACGCCTTGAATTGCGCCCGTAGACGTGGTGATTAATTTGACAGTTGCAGAGTTTGCCCGGATGCCCGTCAAGGTATTGTTCATCAGATCGTTTGTCACGGAAAGCGAAACCAGGCCGTTGGGTGTCACCACGCAGGAACAACAGGTCACTAATTGTTCATCAGGAGAAAAGGCGTATAGGTTGACACAAATATTTCCAACAGGTCCAAGTCCTGGACCGAACAGCGCAGCTCCATTCGCACCGGTATTTGTAATATTAACGATCGAATCCCCTTTTTCCAAGTTTGCGGCGTAGAGCACTTGGACGGTTGTTTGGGCGTGAACCGTAGTGATACTGAGAAGCGCTACAAGAAGAGTAAGAAGAGTTAACTTTTGACGGCTCATTGGTGGATGGTCCTTACTTCCAGACAATTTTCCTGGTAAGTGAATTCAAAAGTACCAGCAAAAAAGGTTCAGTACAATCCCCAAAAAGAAGTAATCGAATAGGTTACTAAAATTTGTAAGTCCTGATAGTCCTGGGACTAATATCAAGTTATAGTACTTTCAAATACTTATTAGAGACCAGTAGACTTCCCTCGGTGACCCCTTGGGGGCTGTTCCTTTTCAACGCATCATGCAATTCAATTGAGGAACTTTCGCCATCCAAAAAGCTTCCAAAGGCTTTGGAGATATTGAAAAGTTGTGTGGGCTGCTCATGCACAAATTCCAAACGAAAATGCTCAATACCCGCACTCATCCAGGTGTCCATGTATCTGCTGGCTTGCTGTGATTGGGCCCCAAACACAGTATTGCGACAGCCCACATCAGCCATTACAGGGTGTTCGCGACCGTTTTCATCGCGCAAAGAAAGACGATGGGTTTCACAAGGATGTCCGCAATCCTCGAACGTTGTTCCCGTCGAAAGGAAGCGACAAAACACGCAATGTTCCATGTGGAAAACAGGAAGATGGTGATAAGCAATTACTTCAAGGTTACCTGCCCCAGCGCTGGCGGCAAGCTTTGTAACTTGATCCGCATTTAAATCATGCGCAGGAGTAAGCCGGGTTAGTCCTAACTGGAGTAACATCCCGGCAGTGATGGCATTCGCTGCATTCAAACTGAAATCGCCAATTAATTGCGGATGCTCTCCGGTTGTAAGTGTATCTAACAACCCGCCGGAACGAACAACAATGGGACATTCCAACTTTCGCAGAAAATGTACAATCCGCTCTTCACTAGGTTTCAAAATTCGGGGGCTGGCAACACGCGCTTCAATCCCGGCATTCTTGATTTTCTCAACCGAATCTCGAAGCCCATATAATTCCAGATAGTCAAGAGTGATGCTCGCCGGTCTCAACTCCATAGCGGCATCCAATTGCGTTGCGGTTCGGATTAACAAATGCAACTTCTTGCCACCAGAACCTTTACCAGTGGTCACGGCTTCATCCAAAGCGGATCGGACGCATTGGACTGGATCCGCAGTGGTTATTGAATGGGGAGTGCTCTGGAGTTTCACAAGCTCTTCCACCGCTTGTCGACGATGCAGGTTCAGCAGCGAAGTTGGGACAAACGGACCACCCTCAATCTCAGTTTCAATCGAATGCAGTGCGTAGGGAGTATTTCCCAAACGGGCCACCTGCTCCTTCACCGAATCTTTGGTGAGGGAATGATTCTGCGCGGCAGCAAGCGGTTCATCCGACGTTATCCGAACCAGCAATTCTCCAAGCTTCCATTCTGATAAAAGCGGTTTACCACTTTCTGCTTTCACTGTTACTTGCAATGGCTGCTTGGCAATGGGCGATACAGCTTCTAAATACGGTCGTGCTGCTTTGTCGATATCAGGATCATGAGTGCGCCAAATTGGATCACCTGGGCGGACCCGCTGGAAATCAATTGCCCCATTGGCAAAGCCAAGTTCAATGTTGCCATCGCCCGACTCCACAGCCGTAAATATCCGACCGCCTTCCTCTTTTTCCTGTGGACTCAGCCGATCAGCCCCATCGAATACGACGCCATCGCCAGGCTTGATGGCAGCAAGAAAATGAGCTGCTGATGGCTGGATAATAATGGTCTCTTTCAAGCAACCAACCACTTCACCCATCCGCACGCCGCGATGCCGTGGAGCCCTTCCGTTCACCACTGTCTGATGATTGGTGCCGGAAAGGAAATGTGGTGCCAAACCCCGCGAATAGACCTGTTCCAGTTGCAGATCTTCCAGCTTGGTTGCACTCAACGGCAGGCCAGCCCATGCTTCATCCACGGCCTTTCGATAGGCTCTGGTTGTCAGCGCGACGTAATCAGAATCCTTGTAACGGCCTTCAATTTTGAGGGAAGAAATTCCTATCTCAACCAGCTCTGGGACTTGGTGCAGTGCGAACAAATCTCCAGGCGAAAGCAGATAGCGCGCGTCACCAAGTGGCTTCAAAACATCGTCCACAATCAGTTCATAGGGCAATCGGCACGCCTGTGCGCACTGACCACGATTCGCGCTACGACCGCCCCACGCTTCCGATGAAAAACACTGCCCCGAATAGGAAACACACAGTGCCCCATGAACAAACATTTCCAGTTCGCAATCGGTATTGGCGCGGATGGTGCGGATGTCACTGAGGGAAAGTTCCCTGGCCATCACCACACGGCTCACCCCGTGACGCATGGCCAAGGCAATTCCCTCAGCACTGGTGATGCTCATTTGTGTGCTGCCGTGAATGGCAAGATTTGGTGCAATCAGCCTTGCTAATTTAACCATGCCAAGGTCTTGCACAATAATGGAATCGGCCCCCGACTTGGCGATGGATTCCAAGGTCTTGGCTGCTGTCTCCAGTTCCGAATCATATACAAGCGTGTTGAATGTTACGTATCCTCGCACACCGCGGGCATGCAGTGTTCGCATCACTTCGGGAAGCTCAGCTATGGTAAAGCCAACCTTAGCCCGAGCACTAAAATGATCCAGCCCGAAATACACAGCATCCGCGCCTGCTTCAATAGCAGCGTGCAATTGCGGCCAATGCCCGGCCGGACTCATTACTTCCGGTTTGTTGGGAATGATCACAATCTTAGGATATCGTGCAGTTACTTTTTTGGAACAGAAATTGTGATGTTGCGAAATCGAAGCAACCCTTTGTGATCGCCCTGCAGGAAGAAAGGTCCAGGTTCATCCTCATTGGAATCCAGTGCTCCGCCAGTGATCCCTTCCATCTCCTGCTTGTCATGGATCATCACTCCGTTGTGGATCACAGTTACTTGACGACCAACCAAAGTAATGTCGTAAGTCTGCCATTCATTGGGACGCGGGGGAACTTCTTTGGCAGGGGCATGATACCCATAGATCGCCCCCATTTCATGGCTCGGCAGTTTTCCACCTTCCGTTCCAATTTGTATTTCATAACGACCGCGCAGGTAAATACCGCTGTTGCCATGTTCCGGACAATTGAATTCAATATGAAGTTTAAAGTCATCAAACTTCCGTGTGGATTTTAGATTCGCGCCACTTTCCGGATTTACCAATTCCCCATCTTTCACTTCCCAACGGCTTGGTCGGCGATTGGCAATTGGTTCCCAGCCGGTCAAATCTTTCCCATTGAAAAGTTTTTCAGGACGTCCCCAGGCATTGGGCTCGTCCCTGCGTAATGCTGGAGCACGAACTCCAGTAAGTTTGGCGTCAATGACACCACCAGTTTTCTGAATGCCCGTGAATGTTTTTCCATCAGGAATGGAAAGTTCCCAAATTACTTCTGGACGATCCCCAACGCGTGGCACCAAAGTAATCACAAAGTGCGCGCCTTCCCATTTGGCACTGGTTGCTGGTCGAACAGCACGTCCACGAGGTTGAATGCGAATGGGGTAACCATCATCCTCTTTCACCTCCATCCATTGCGGATAGGTTTCCGTGGATGTGGTTACGTTCAAATCCCAACGACCCAAAAATACCTTGGTCTGCGCTTCACTGGGTTGCACTTGAAAAGCCAGCGCTGAAATCGCCGATATTGTGAACATCACAATGGAATGCTTCATTCCCCCTAGTCTACCTTCTTAATATTCTTGATCAGCGCTTAACGAAGCCTTATCACAACCGCGATGTTTCAGTTGCGATACTTTCAAATGTGGACACAAACAAACGCCAAACCGTTTTCCTATGGTTATTTGTGGGGTTGCTTGCAGCGTCCACTTTATTGCTGGCGGGGTTGCAGTACCGCTGGATCAATGAAGTAAGCGCCAGTGAACAGGATCGTCGGCAAAGGCGTTTGCAGGCCGATATCGAACGATTGGCAAGGGATTTCGATGACGAAATTTCAACCATTTTTACAGCCATCGCAACAAACAACCGGGAATGGAGCGACCTGGATGATGCAACAATTGAGGCCGGATATTTGCAGCAGTTTGAATCGTGGCGGGAATCGGCAAAACACGAACAGTTGGTGCGCCGCCTGGTAAGAGTGATCCCCAAAGGTGATTCCTTTGTTCTGAGGGAAGCCAACCCGCTTCGTAAAGAATTTCAAACTGTGGATTGGCCCCCCGGTTGGGAGCGGTTTCGAGAACGAATGAATGGCCGATTGAGAGGTGATGGTTCAAGGCCCGGACCCATGGATGGCGGCACAATTAACGTCATTGAAATCCCCCGCTGGCGAAGTCGCGAAAGGGTTGAAGGAAATGGAATTCGCGAATGGCTTGCCGTGGAACTTGATCTTCCGCTGATTCAAAAGGAATGGATTCCAGAACTTTTGAAACATCATTTGGGCAGCACTGGTCCTTTGGAATATGACGCCGAAATCACCATGAGCGAAGAGCCGGAACGGATTGTATTCGCTTCTAACTCGGCAGGAGAAACAATCGGCACCGCAGCCGATGCCGCCTGCCAACTGTTCCGCTTGAAATTTCCTCGTGGTCGTTTTGGGCCAAGGGGTGGACGCGGAAATTCCGAACAAGGCCGCTGGCAGTTGGCGGTGCGCCACAAACAAGGATCGCTGGAAGTGGCCGTGGGTCGGGCTAGAACAAGAAATCTGGCTCTGACAACCGCCATTCTGGCATTGATGTTAGTAACCATTGGCGCGCTGGTGTGGCTAACAAGACGAGCCCAGCAGTTGGCTTATTTGCAAATGGAATTCGTCGCAGGTGTCTCTCATGAATTGCGCACTCCGCTAACAGTGATTGGCACCGCAGCGTTTAACATGGGGAGTGGCATAGTCAAGTTTAATAATCAGCCCCAACTGGAACGCTATGGAACCTTGATTCAGGATCAGACAAAAAAGTTGGGTGCCATTGTTGAGCAAGTACTTCGTTTTGCTGGGGCACGCCCAGATCAGGCTCATTGGAAACGCGAAGTAGTTATGGTGGACCAATTGGTTGACGATGCTCTGGCTGCTTCTGCCCAGGCAATTGCCGAATCGGGATGCACTGTGAATTGGAACATTCCAACCCACCCCATTGCTGTGATTGGAGACGCTACTGGATTGCAACATGTGTTGCAGAATTTGATCAGCAATGCCGCTAAATATGGTGCCAGCGGAGGGCAAATTGAAATTGCGGCACTGTTAACTTCTGGTAACGTAGAAATCTCTGTGAAGGATTATGGCATGGGCATTTCAAAAAGCGAGGCGGGTAAGATTTTCGAACCATTTTTCAGAGGCAAGAAAGCAGTTGCCGATCAAATTCACGGCACAGGGTTGGGCCTAAGCTTGGCCAAGAGAATTGTTGAGGGCAATGGTGGGAAGATTTTTGTGAAGAGCCAGGAAGGGAAAGGGAGTGAATTTATAGTGCGCTTGCCAGCAGCCCCCAAGGAGTCGATGAGTGAATTCACGGATCCTGTTAATTGAAGACGAACCAGGCTTGGCCCTGACTCTTTCCGACTTGCTTTCATCCAGCGGTTACGACGTGGATACAGCCGGGGATGGTATTTCCGGGCTCGCTAAGGCGAAAGGAAATCCTTACCACTTGATCCTGTTAGACGTCATGCTTCCTGGTCGCAGTGGGATTGAAGTTTGCAGAGAGCTGCGTCAGTCCGGATCGGATGTCGCTATTTTAATGCTCACTGCCCGTTCGCAAATTGTGGATCGTGTAGTGGGTTTGCGCACCGGTGCCGATGACTACCTCACCAAGCCTTTTGATCCGTCTGAATTGCTGGCTCGGGTGGAAGCCTTGTTGCGTAGGGTTCACAAGGAAAACCCCATTGCCGTAGTGCGGTTTGAGTTTGGTACGGTTCAAGTTGATTTTGAAAAAACAGAAATCTTGCGCAATGGAAAGCAAGTTAGTCTGGCGGGCAAAGAAGTGCAACTGCTTCGATACCTAATTGAGCATCGCGATAGGGTCCTTTCTCGTGATCAGATTCTGAGCGACGTGTGGGAATATCAACCCAACATTACAACTAGAACTGTGGACGTCCATGTTTCCTGGTTAAGGCAAAAGCTTGAGGAAAACGCCCAGTTTCCGAAACATATTCTCACCGTCCGCGGCGTTGGCTATCGATTTTCTGCATAACCAACCGGGTCAAATTCCCATGCACCGTGTTTGAAATTGCATGAGACGCTTGATCTTAAGTTTCGGATTGTTCGCATTGTCGGCATGGGGTCTGGGTAGAGGCCGGCGGCGATCATCGGTCACACAACCAACTGGATAGCCCGGCTTCGCTAACTGTAGAGGCTCACAGCATGACAGAATCCTGGCTCCATTTCAGCGACTCGAAGTATTTGGAATACTGAAGTATGCTGAATATGGATGCTTAGTTACGCAATTTTATTAACCACCATTGGTGTTGCTTTTGCTGGAACCAATTCCTTTGAAACGGCGCAGGATTTCCTAAAGCAGAATTGCGAAAAATGCCACCATGAAAAAGCCGCTGCCGGGGGATTTAAGCTTCCCCGCGTCAG
>JAYWBH010000617.1:0-3727 GCA_043781815.1 Bryobacterales bacterium
CTTGTGGATCGGGTGGAGGAAGTGTTGGCTGAAATGCTTCCCGGTTTGGCGGAAAGGTTCGCAATGGTTGCGTAGTTTGTGGGTCGGAAGGAGGGGACAGGCTGCGGCAGTCTGTCCCTTGAGTTTGGACTTTTTGAGAGTCCGAGTGGGGCTTTGCTTCGACTGCTTGATCTTGGCGGACGTTGCAGATATAGGTGTTGTGTGCTGGTGCTCGAATCTGCGATCAGCCGTGACGGGACATTTTCATTGATGGTCACTACGCCTGCCAGGGCGTTTCTTTGTTCTAGGATTCGCTGTCAAATGGGGCGGACCCAGGCGAGTGCGCCCAATGCCATATCGTTCTTGGGAATCGGAATAAAGACTTTGCTCGCAAGCGAGCTGGAAGGCGGAATCGCCTACCCCACATTACACACATTTCACTTGACCTGAGTTGTGTTGGTGGTGCGGGCATTCGGCCTGCCTATTTCTCACTCCTTCAAGTGTTTGGGGAATTTCTAAACTTGGAAAAACTAAATGACACTGGGCAAGTACGCCCGGGTTCCCCTTCGAGGATCAAGTTCTAGTTGGCGCCAGGGCCCGAAACATGAATCACGTGGCCGGGTGTGACTGTCGTAATTGCGTTCCGTAGTTGAGGAAAGAGCGGCCGATAGAAGTCGATCTTGTTACGATCTACATGAACAATTACGATTCCGAAGGGCAGTGATTTGAGCTTGTGTTGATGCAGAAATCCGCGATCGGCCGTGACGAATACATCGCAATCCAACTTCTTTACCAGCACATTGTCTTTCAGATATTGCCAGCCCAGATCAAACAGTGTCTGCACGTGATGGCCAACGAACGCTTCTACCAGGCGTGGATCGATGGAGGCGTCTATGACGACGCGCATGCCAACTGGTCCATGGCGATGTCACGGCTCAGTTCGAGAAATGAGAAAACGTGTTGCCGGGGAATCGTGGGATAAACTTCTAGAAAATCGTCGATGGTTTCGCCGGTCTCTAGAAAGTCGATGAGTGTTTGCAGGGGCACTCGAGTATTTGCAAAGCAGGGGGTGCCGTGCAGGACCTCTTTGTCGACGGTTATTATGCCTGCCAGCGCGTTTCTTTGTTCTGCAATGGTCACTCACTGTATGATAATAAATCCGCTGTCAAATTGGGCGGACCCAGGCGAGTGCGCCCACTTGCCAAGCCCTCTGGCAGTGTACCGATATAGGTCGAATCGCCGATATTTGGTGAAAACCTCCGATTCGTTCAAAGAATTTGGGCTGGTCGACCTCCGGTTGCTCTCCTTGTGGGAAGTTTGATTCGATAACTCACGATAAACGGTGTAGTGTAGGGAAGACTGTACCCAAACCGCCTTGTCACTACGGGTCGCTTGTAAACTAATGGAGGGCCGCGTGGAGGCTGTGAAATGACAAAGCTGATAGAAGCGCAATGGCCCATTCATCGCGACGTGGTCGTAAATTTGTTTCGCGCCTATGCGGATTCGATTGATGCCGATATCTGCTTTCAGGGATTTGAGCAGGAATTGGTGACCTTGCCGGGGAAATATGCGGAGCCTGAGGGCTGTCTACTGCTGGCCTTTTTTCAAGAAGACTGGGTGGGTTGCGTGGCACTGCGTTCCTTAGGGGAAGGCATTTGCGAAATGAAGCGGCTGTACGTTCGTCCTACTTGCAGGGGCCATCAAATAGGGCGATTGATGGTGGAAGCGTTGATCGTTAAGGCTAAATTAAAGGGCTACTCGGCGATGCGGCTGGACACATTGTCAACCATGCAAGCGGCACTGGGGCTGTATACGAATCTGGGGTTCAAGCCGATTGCGCCCTACTACGACAATCCCCTCCCAGGGGCTACTTATTTGGAACTGAAGCTTAGCGAGACAGCCCCACCGTCCGCATCATGAAAGCGTATTCGAAAGCGACTTCCTTGTACTTTTCATAGCGTCCAGATTTGCCGAAATGCCCACCGCCCATATTGGTTTTGAGTAGTAGCAAGTTGTCGCTGGTGTTCAATGCGCGCAGCTTTGCTACCCACTTTGCCGGTTCCCAATACTGAACTCGGGGGTCGTTTAAGCCTGCTGTAATCAGCATATTTGGATAAGGTTTGGCACTCACATTGTCGTACGGCGAATAGGACCTCATGTACTTGAAGAATTTTTTCACATTTGGATCACCCCACTCTTCATACTCACCAACGGTCAATGGAAGTGAAGCATCGAGCATGGTGCTGATGACGTCCACAAAGGGGACCATGGCCACCACGGAGTTAAAAAGATCGGGCCGCATATTCACCACGGCACCCATCAGAAGACCTCCGGCGCTGCCGCCTTGAATAGCTAATTTTGACGCAGAAGTGTATTTATGTTTTATAAGATACTCACCACAGGCAATGAAATCGTTGAAGGTATTTTTCTTTTTTAACAGCTTCCCCTCATCGTGCCAGGGCTCACCCATATCAGCACCACCGCGAATGTGAGCAAGCGCGTAAATAAATCCACGATCCAATAAACTTAAGCGTGCAGAACTGAACTCGGCCGGTCTGCTGTAGCCATAGGATCCATAAGCGTACAACAGGGCAGGAGATTGCGCATCCCGTTTGATGCCTTTTTTATAGACTAAGGAGATGGGTACTTTTGCCCCATCCGGTGCCGTAGCAAAAATTCGTTCCGTCTTATAATCCTCACCGTTGTAGCCACCACGAACTCGTTCTTGCTTTTTCAATTCGCGACGTTTGGTGTTCATGTTGTAATCAAACACCGAGGCGGGCGTGATCAGGGAACTATAAACGAAGCGAAGAATATTCGATGCAAATTCAGGATTGGATTCAATCTTCACGCCATAAGTGGGTTCTGGAAAGCGAACCTTATGATTGGTGCCGCTTTTGCAGTTGTGAATCAGGATCTGTTCCAGTCCGTTTTCCCTGGTTTGGAGGGCCAAATGATCCTGAAACTCTTCCACCGCTTCAATGCAAACTTCGGTGCTATGGGGAATCAGTTCCTGCCAATTCCGTCGTCCCAAATGATCCACGGGTACTTGTACGACGCGGAAGTTTCTACCCTTATCGTTCACCCGGATATAAAACATGCCTGCCCGATGAACCACGTCGTATTCCACGTCTTGACGACGGGGTTCCACTACATGGAGTTTGCCTTCACCATTGCCATTAAGAAAGCGTACTTCGCCGGTGACCATGCTCTGGATTTCAACCAGAATATACTGATGATCTTTGGTTGCGCTGACCCCTAAAGTAAAGCGTTCATCTTTTTCTTCCCAAACCAATTCATCATCGCTTTCCTGAGTTCCAATGACGTGCTTCCAAACACGATAGGGCCGCAGTGCGGCGTCCACTTTCGTATAGAATATGCAGCGATTATCGCCGGACCAAGCCATGGAATAATAGGCACCTTCAATCTTATCGGGAAGGAGCTTTCCGGTGGTCAGGTCTTTGATGCGAATGGTGAACAGCTCATCGCCTTTGGTATCGGTAGAAAAGGCCAGTAAAGCGTGATCTGGCGAGATTTCAAAGTCTGCCAGTCGCATATACTTCTTTCCACGAGCCTGTTCATTGAGGTCTAAAATCACATGTTCGGTACTGCGCGGACTGAGCGATTTGCGACAGTAAATTTCATACTGCAAACCCTTCTTCTGTTTGCAGTAGTAATAGTAGTCTCCACTTTTCACCGGCGCCGATTGATCGTCTTCAAATATTCTGTCGACCATTTCCTTATCCAG
>JAYWBH010000618.1:0-3720 GCA_043781815.1 Bryobacterales bacterium
TAACGATTCACCACATCACTGGGCTTGCCCAATGCGGCCACTTCCCCGTGAATCAACAATGCTGCCCGGTCTGCCAGCCGTTTCACGATTCCTAAATCATGCGAAACAAATAGGATGGTAACTTTGCGTTCCTTCAGTTCTTCCAATTTGCGAATGCAGCGGTTGGCAAACACCGCATCGCCAACGGCCAGCGCCTCATCCACAATCAAGATTTCAGGTTCAACGTGAATTGCAGTGGCGAAGGCGAGGCGAACATACATGCCGCTGGAGTATTCCTTTACTGGACGATCCATGAACTCGCCGATCTCGGCAAAAGCTACTATATTGGGGAAAATCGTGTCGATCTCGCCACGTTTGATGCCCATGATCTCGCCGTTCAGGTACACATTTTCGCGACCAGTGAATTCCGGATTAAAGCCTGCACCCAATTCGAGCAGTGCGGCAACCCGCCCTCTGGTGGTGACGCGACCGCGCGATGGCTGCAAAATACCCGCTGCAACCTGCAATAATGTGCTTTTTCCTGATCCATTGGGGCCAACTAATGCGAAAAACTCACCTTTTTCGACACGAATATTGACATCGCGGAGGGCCCAAAACTCTATGCTGCGCTTTTCGGCCAGCAAAGGAATTGCTTCAATCAGCCTGTCGATGGGCCGCTTGTAGAGCGGATAAATCTTCGAAACATGTTGAATCGAAACCAAGATTTCGAGTATAGCAACCAGTGATAATAGAAAGGTCCTCAATTTCATGCCTCAGTCTTCCAACAAAGCTCTTCATTTTGAGATCCAAGCCACTTGCCCGCATACAGGGGCTCGTGCCGGATTGCTCCATACTCCTCACGGAACCATTGAAACCCCTGTGTTCATGCCAGTTGGAACGCAAGGGACCGTCAAAAGTCTGACGCCAAAACAACTGATTGAGGAGTTGGATGCTAAAATTATTCTTTCCAACACCTACCATTTGTTTCTGCGCCCAGGTCATGAACTGGTGGCTCAGTTTGGTGGGCTTCACGAATATATTCGCTGGCCCAGGGCGATTCTCACCGATTCGGGTGGTTTTCAGGTATTTAGCCTGAGCAAAATTCGCACGGTGACGGAACAGGGCGTGGTTTTCCATAGTCATTTGAATGGGGACCGGCATGTGTTTACCCCGCAATCCACAGTGGATGTCCAGGTGGCCCTTGGTAGCGACATCATGATGGTTCTGGACGAATGCATTGAATATCCAGCCAGCCATGATCGTGTAAAATCTTCGACGGAACGCACCGTGCGCTGGGCTCGACGGGCATTTGAGCATTACCGCCAACGTCAGGATAGTCTGCCTACGCGCCATGCCCTGTTCCCGATTGTGCAAGGCGGAATGTATGGGGATCTGCGCAAGCAATGCGCCGAGCAGTTGATGGAACTGGATGCCGAAGGGTATGCCATAGGTGGATTATCAGTCGGCGAGCCTCGTCCAGAGAGTCTGGCTATGGCTGCGTTGACGGCCCCATTACTGCCGGTGGACAAGCCCCGGTATGTGATGGGCGTGGGTATGCCGGAAGAGTTGCCCGAGTATGTGGCCAGGGGCGTGGATATGATGGATTGCGTGCTTCCCAGCCGCAATGCACGCAATGGATGCCTGTTCACATCGCAGGGAAAAGTACTCATCAAAAACGCCCAGTATCGGGAGGACCATCAGCCTATTGACAGTACTTGTAATTGCTACACGTGCAAGAACTTTACCCGTTCGTACCTCCGTCATCTGTTCCTTGCCCAGGAAATTCTGTTCTCAGTACTAGCCACATTGCACAACATTCATTGTTACCTTGACATAATGCGCAGGATGAGGCAGTCTATTCTCCTTGGGGCCTTTCCCGAATTTTTACAAACAACGCGCTCAGCGCAACTGGAAGTCACCGATTGATTTTAGGTCTTTTCTTACAACTTACAACGCCAAACGCAAATGCGATGCTTGGCTACATTCCGGTCCTGCTGGTATTCGCTATTTTCTATTTTCTGTTGTTCATGCCAATGCAAAAACAGAAGAAAGAGCTACAGCAAATGGTGGCGGGATTGAAGAACGGTGACACGGTGGTCACCAATGGCGGTATCATCGGGAGTATTCAATCGATTAACGACGACGAAACCCTCGTCATTCGTGTCAAGCCCGACAATCTCAAGTTGCACATTGCGCGGAGTTCCGTTGCCAGCTTGTTTGCGGATCGGGCGGCTAAATAAGTAAGGCAGGAAAGTGTTCTCTTATGGGTAAGAATTTAACAATGAAAACGATGGTCATAGTTGCCATCATTCTGGTTTGCATTTACGGCATCATCGGTTTGCCTAAGTCGAAAGATGAGCTGATTGCCAATTGGAATCAGAATATAAAGCTGGGTCTGGACCTGCGTGGCGGAAGCCATCTGGTTCTTCAGGTACAGGTGCAAGATGCTTTCAAAGCGGAAGCGGATCGCATTATTGACTCACTGAAAGACCAGATGAAGAAGTCAAATGTGGATTATGCGTCAATTGACCGCAACGATCCGCAAAAGCTGGAAGAAGCCGAGACCATTCAGATCAACATCAAGGCTGTGTCCAACGATAAGCTGGCGGCCTTCCGCGAGATGATCGCCACCAATTTTCCAGATTGGACCTTGAATTCCACATCAGCCATGGACTACCGGCTAAACATTAAGCCCACTGCGGCTTTGGTGCTGCGCCGCGATACGATTGACCGGGCGAAGAGCACGATTGAAAATCGCGTGAACGGCTTTGGACTTACCGAAGCAACGGTTCAACAGCAGGGACGTCGTGATGCGGAGAGCGAAATTATTGTTCAGATGCCGGGTGTGGACGATCCGGGCCGCGTGAAAGCTTTATTGAAAACCGCCGCCATGCTGGAGATTACCGGTGTGAAAGACGGACCTTTCCCATCGCAGGATCAGGCGCTAGCGAAAATGGGCGGAGTCATGCCATTGGGAACGAAGCTGGTTAAGCAAGGCCGCCGTACTGGCGATCAGGGTGACACCTGGTGGCTGGTGGACCGCTCCCCTGTCGTAACTGGTCGCGATCTGCGTAACGCGCGCCCCAGTCGGGATGAGATGGGCAAGTGGGAGACATCGTTTCAACTATCGCAAGACGGTGGGAAACGATTTGGTCGCTACACGGAACAGAACATCAACAACAAACTGGCAGTAGTGTTGGACAACGAAACGCGCAGCGTGGCCACAATCAACGGGAAGATTGAAGACAGCGGTCGGATCATGGGTCAGTTCTCAGAACCGGAAGCCAGCGATTTGGCACTTATTCTGCGATCTGGTTCCTTGCCCGCTGGAATCCTGTACTTGCAGGAACAGACGGTTGGACCATCGCTTGGGGCTGATTCCATCACGCACGGACTAACCGCAGGCTTGGTTGGTGTGGGGCTGGTGGTTCTGTTCATGTTGGTCTACTACAAGAAAGCTGGTATTAACGCGGTGTTGGCGCTAATATTGAACGCGGTGATATTGATTGCCTGCCTGAGTTACTTTGGCGCAGTGCTGACGTTGCCGGGCATTGCTGGAATTATTTTGACCATCGGCATGGCGGTGGATTCCAATGTGCTTATTTTTGAACGTATCCGTGAAGAATTGCGAACCGGCAAAGGTGTTGTGGCGGCAGTGGATGCGGGCTTCTCTAAAGCATTTTTGACGATCATTGATACCCACGTGACCACGGTAGTCTCCTGTGCTTTGTTGTTTGTATT
>JAYWBH010000619.1:0-11161 GCA_043781815.1 Bryobacterales bacterium
CCTGCGTGGCGGATACCTGGGCTTGCAATCACTTTCCTACCCCATCCGGTTTCGCAATTTGCAGTTGAAAACACTCCCTGCAAAAGTGAAGTGGCAAACGCTTTATGGTGCGCCTTCTGATATGGATTTATGGAAGGTAGTTGAAGGCAAACCTCGCTTTCAAACTTTTGGCGAAGTCCTGCGGGGCGACGGGTTAGGCCATTTGGGAACCAAAGAGCGCTTCAAGGATTTCGATTTGGAAATGTACATTCGCGCCAGCAAGCATTCCAACGGTGGGGTCTTCTTTAGGGCGGAAGGGTCAGGCAGCGAACCGCATTACGAAATCCAATTGCATGACGTGGAAGGTGCCGTTTATCCTACTGGATCTTTGTACGGTTTGCGGCGCGCCAAATATCCACGCATTCAGCCTGAAGAATGGTATCTGTTTCAAGTGCATGTAAAGGATCGGCATTGCTTGATTCGGATCAACGGCGAGACTGTTGTGGATTACAGTACTTTGGAAAGAACAGATGCCGGGATGATTTTATTGCAGGCTCACGACGGCCCACGTTGGGTGGAATATCAAAGAATCCGTATCCGAGTGGTGTAGTCCAGTCTGTGCAGTACGCTTGCGAAAGGACACCCGTCCTACTTGCGATACAATGAAGGGAAAACTTATGGCAGAATCGCAAACAATTCCTGAACCTTCCGTGCCGATATCGGCATGGCTGCCAGCCGTGGCACTATCCTGGATCATCCCTGGTGGAGGTCACTTTTTATTAAAGCAATATGGCCGAGGTGCCATTCTGATGGGAACTGTTCTTCTGACGTTTCTGCTTGGCCTGCTGATGCGTGGGGCGTTCTTTGAACCGCAATCAGGCGACCTGCTGACCACCCTTATTTATTGGGGCGGTTACTTTGCGGACATGTGTTCTGGCATCTTCTATTTCCTGGCGGTCTGGATGGGTTATACACAACCAGATGTCGCCGGGCATGTGCACGATTATGGAACCAAGTTTCTGGTTGGTGCTGGGTTGATGAACGTTCTGGCCATGGTGGATGCTTTTGAAATTGCCACGAAGAAGAAAAGCTAAATGAAACTTTCACTCACACACTTTGAGGCAACGATCCTGTTTGCCCTGGTGATCTCTGTAGTGCTGGGGATTGTCACCAAGAAGACTGACAAAGAACGGCTGTACTATGGCCTGTACTGTTTCGGCTGTTTTATGGGCACCATATTCGGTTTAGCGTGGCTGATGAAGCTGGGCCACGGATAAGCGCTAGTACGGATATCGGCAGCCTGGGGACGGATTGGCATAGTAGGAATACACACCTGGATTTGGGGATGTCAGAATATTTATAATGAGAGCCGAGGCACCTCCATAAAAGCTTCCTCCAGGCAATAGGCTCAACGACTGAGCTTCCGAAATTGCAGCATATAGGCTCATAGCGGCTTCCAGTTGCTTTAACTTCGTCTTTTGAGAATCGGTCAGCACTGTCAGACTATTTTTAGCCAAGGTGACAGCAGCAGTCCTGGCCTCACGACAGATCACCTCAAGTTCTAAATATCGAACTCCCAGCGCATTGGAATCTATCGTCGGTTTTACGGTTTCGTCATTGATTTCCTGATTCACCTGAATCACGCGTTGTCCCTTCCCATTTAGGAAGTCAATATGATCGAACTGCATTTTCAGTAATTTTTGTTCCTGATCGGTGGTCAGTCCAAGAAACTCTTTGATCACTGTGTAAGGAGACTCAGTGGGCTGCGCAAAGCAACTACCCATCGTCATTAAAGCCATAAAAATGTTTCGAGCAATGCCATTTGCGGTCATGCCCCATCTTACGCCGTAATTCCGAAAAGCGCTCTGTACCCTAGGGAATGAATGGAGTAACGCCAACAGAGCCTGTGAAGCGACAACCGGGTAAACCAAGGTAAGCAGGCCCTAAGAGGAAGGAGGCGAAACCCCCTGTACCCACAATGACAGTGCTTCCAGAATTTGCCAGCAAATTGAAGCTTTGAGCCTCAGCAATGGCCCGGCCAAGATTCATGGCATCTTCCAACTGCTTCAGTTTCACCTTTTGAACATCAGTCAGTATTGCCAAGCTGCTTTTACTCAGCAATGCAGACGCGCCAACCACTTCGCGGCAAATCACTTCCAACTCCAAATACCGAACGCCCAGGGCGCTCGGATCCAGTGACGATTTCGCTGTCTCCTGATTGATTTCAAAATTAACTTGTCCCACCCGTTCGCGCTTGGACTCCACCAGGCGGCCAAAGTCGGTTTGAATCTGGGCCAATTTCGTGTATTGATCGTTGGTCAAATTTAGAAATTGTCGCAACACGGCGAAGGGCTCCGGGGCGCCTATGGGAGTTGGCGGCTGCCCAAAGCTGAGACTGGCGGCGAACAGGCCGATGAGAACGAAATGTACCTTCATACCCATATCTTATACAATGCCTATGGGTGAAATATGAGGGCTTTCTTACTAGTTGCGTGGATGTCAGTTGCCTTTGGAGCTACTTCCGCCATTGAGTTCAACCGCGACGTTCGGCCCATCCTGTCCGATAAATGCTTCACCTGCCATGGCCCGGATCAGGCTAACCGGAAATCGAAACTGCGCCTGGATACGGAAGCTGGTGCCACTTATCTGGATAAGAAAATCATTGTGGATCGCATTCGGTCCACCAATCCGGCTTTGCGCATGCCTCCGGTTTACGCAACTAAGACTCTGAGCGAAGCCGAACGAACAACCCTGGAACATTGGGTTGCTGAAGGGACACGTTGGGAAAAACACTGGTCGCTGGTGCCGCCTAAGGCGAGCGGCCCCAGGGATTCAATCGATCAATTCGTTGTGGCCCGTCTTCAAAAAGAAGGCATCAAACCCAGCCCTAGAGCCGATGCCGCAAGTCTCATTCGCCGCGTTAGTTTCGATCTGACCGGGCTTCCACCCACCCCTGCGGAAGTGGACACCTTCCTGGCCGATAAAGATCCCCAGGCCTATGCCAAGCTGGTGGACCGTCTATTAAGTTCCCCCAGATACGGGGAGCGCATGGCCATTCGGTGGCTGGACGCCGCACGCTATGCCGATACCAACGGCTACCAGAGCGATGGCGAGCGCAATATGTGGCGTTGGCGAGATTGGGTGATTGAAGCTTTCAATTCGAACAAGCCTTACAACGATTTTCTAACGGAACAATTGGCTGGCGACCTGATCCCCAATGCCCGACGCAGCCAGGTGATTGCTACAGGATTTAATCGCAATCATCGTGGCAACTCCGAAGGTGGCATTATCCCGGAAGAGTACGCCGTTGAGTACGTGGTGGATCGCATTGATACGGCATCCACCGTGTTTCTGGGACTGACTTTTGGATGTGCCCGCTGCCATGATCATAAGTACGATCCGCTGACCCAAAAAGAGTATTACCAACTTTACGCGTTCTTCAATAATATCGGCGAGTGGGGCCGCTATATAAAGGCCGGCAACACACCCCCGTATATCTCGGCTCCAACTCCAGAACAGGAACGTCAATTAGCATCCCTCGAAGCACGGCTCATTCCTGCCGAACAGAAACTTCTACTTGCTGCACCTGCCCTGAAAGAGGCGGAAAGAACTTGGGCAGCAATGGCACATCCGCCGATCACTTGGGCACCGTCCCGAGCCTTGCAAGTGCATCTGCCGCTATCAGGATCGGAAGGTCAATTTGATGGGAAACGGCAGCATGACGCGGGATTGCAAACTGCTGCGTTCGGATACCTCGACAAGTTCACCGTCGCCTTATCCATGAAGTCAGACGCCCCTAGCGGAGCCATATTTTCCAGGGGCAAAGATGTTTCCGAGGAGATCGGCTATGGCCTTCATATGGTTGGCGGGAAGCTGCAGTTCCACATGACGCAACGTTGGCTGGATGACGCGCTCCGTGTGGAAACGGAGCAATCGCTGACGCTGCATCAGTGGCACCAGGTGACTGTTTCTTACGACGCTACCAGGTTGGCTGCAGGGGTCAACATTTATGTCGATGGGAAACAACAGAAGCTGAAGATTTTGTTGGATATGCTGAACCAATCCTTCTTTACGGCATCCCCATTCTATGTTGGCGGAGGGGCGGGAACGCGCTTTACAGGCGAAATCCACGACGTCCGGGTGTTCACAACTGCACTCTATGACAACGAACTGATCGCTCTAACATCTGGTGAAACGGTGAACGAAATTGCCCTTCTGTCCGAAGCAAATCGAACGCCAGCGCAGCAAGCTAAACTTTCGACTTATTTCATGGACAAAGCAGCCTCGCCAGAATTATCCAAAGTGTGGCAAACCGCTTTCGATCTTCGGGAAGAGGGGATAAAGCTGAAAGAATCGCTGCCTTCTGTGATGGTGATGCAGGAATTACAAGACCGTCCCGATACCCATGTGTTAGTTCGTGGTGCATATGATCGCCCCGGAGCCAAGGTAGAACGTGGCGTGCCGGCATCTTTGCCACCATTACCTGCGGGCGCCCCAATGAATCGCTTAGGATTCGCCCAGTGGTTGACCAATCCACAACACCCGCTTACTTCCCGAGTGGCTGTAAACCGGTTCTGGCAAATGATTTTTGGAACCGGCATTGTGAAAACAGTGGATGACTTTGGTTCTCAGGGCGAGTGGCCATCCCACCCTGAGCTGCTGGATTTCCTGGCCACAGAATTCATTCGATCTGGATGGGACGTCAAAGGGCTGATAAAGACAATGGTGATGAGTTCCACTTACCAGCAAAGTTCCCGTTCCACGGATCAACAGATTGCCAATGATCCAGAAAATCGAATGCTGGCACGGGGACCCAGGCAACGGCTGTCTGCTGAAATGTTGCGGGACCAGGCACTGTCTATTTCAGGGTTATTGGTTGAAAAACAGGGCGGCCCATCGGCCAAACCCTACCAACCTGCGGGACTTTGGAAGGAGCTGTCCAATGACGGCGATTACAAACCCGATACAGGGGAAGGTCTCTACCGCCGCAGCCTGTATACGTTCTGGAAACGAACTATTCCACCCCCTTTCATGATGAACTTTGATTCTGCGGGACGCGAAGCGTGTACTGTGCGGGAAACACGCACTAATACGCCGTTGCAAGCCTTGAATTTGATGAACGACGTCACGTATCTGGAAGCATCGCGCAAGATTGCCGAAAGAATGATGGCCGAAGGTGGATCAACTGCTGCAAGCCGCATTGGCTTCGCCTTTCAATTGGCGACTGCACGAACGCCAAATCCCAAAGAACTGGCCATTCTTGAAGCAAATTTCCAGCGAGCACTGGACCGCTATCAGACCAAGCCTGCAGACGCCCAGGCGATGCTGAAGCAAGGCGATTCACCAGTGAAGCCAGGCTTGAAAATGGAAGAATTGGCGGCCTATGCTCACGTTGCCAGCTTGATTCTCAACTTGGACGAAGTAGTGTCAAAGGAATAGATTATGAACGAATCTCGCCGTCATTTTTTAGGAAGCGCTGCCGGGGGAATGGGTGCTACGGCGCTTGCCACACTGCTTCATGCTGAAAGTGAAGGCATCGCCCCCCATTTTGCACCCAAAGCCAAACGGGTTATCTATCTGTTTCAATCCGGTGCCCCGTCGCAATTCGAAACATTCGACCATAAGCCGTTGCTGAAAAAACTGCATGGGTCTGAACTTCCCGAATCCATTCGACAGGGACAGCGGCTTACCGGTATGACCTCCACGCAAGCTAGCTTCCCCGTGGCCCAGACAATCTTTCCATTAAGGCAACATGGCCAATCGGGAGCTTGGGTGAGCGATTTAATGCCTCACATCGCCAAAGTGGCCGATCAATTGTGCTTCGTGAAGTCGATGTATACCGAGGCTATAAACCATGATCCTGGCGTCACATTCCTTCAAACGGGATTCCAGATTGCGGGTCGACCCAGCATTGGTTCCTGGCTCAGCTACGGATTGGGAAGCCAGAACAAGGATTTGCCAGCATTTGTGGTGATGGTATCCCAAGGGACAGGCCGTTCCGCTGATCAGCCGCTTTATGACCGACTTTGGGGCAGCGGATTTTTACCCAGCAAATACCAGGGCGTGAAGTTCCGGTCGCAAGGCGATCCAGTTCTTTATCTGACCAATCCGGAAGGAGTTACCCCAGCGGATCGACGCCGCTTTATAGACGACCTTGCACAATTGAACCAACTGAAGCAGGAAGAGTTTCACGATCCTGAAATTGCCACTCGCATCGCCCAGTATGAAATGGCATTCAAGATGCAATCCTCTGTGCCGGAATTGACGGACGTTTCCAAGGAATCGGCCCACACCCTGGCACTCTATGGGCCTGAGGCAAGTAAGCCCGGAACTTTTGCCGCCAACTGTCTGTTAGCGCGTCGCATGTCTGAACGGGGTGTGCGTTTTGTGCAACTTTTCCACCGCGGTTGGGATCATCATGCGAATCTTCCACCGGCCATCAAAGGTCAATGCTACGACGTGGATCAGGCTTCGGCTGGCTTGATTCAGGATCTGAAAGAGCGTGGTCTTTTGGATGAGACGTTGGTGGTCTGGGGCGGCGAATTCGGTCGCACAGTGTACTGCCAGGGGAAACTCACTCCTGACGATTACGGGCGCGATCATCACCCCCGGTGCTTTAGTATTTGGATGGCTGGTGGAGGAATTAAACCAGGGCTTAGCTACGGTGAAACCGACGATTACAGTTACAACATTGTCAGCAACCCGGTTCATGTTCACGACCTGCATGCGACCATGCTGCACTGTCTGGGGATTGATCACACTCGGCTGACCTATAAGTTTCAGGGTCGGCACTTCCGCTTGACCGACGTCCATGGCCGGGTGGTCAAAGATCTTCTCGCGTAAAACAAAAAAATGCCCGCTGTTCATTCGCTTTTGACGAACAAACAACGGGCCTCGCAGGAGGAAAATTGGTTAAAGCGGAACAAACTACCTTGAGAGAACTGAAATCGATTAATAGCGGCGTTGGAACGATTCAAACCCGGCCATCTTCAACCGTTGTTGCATGGCAGCGCGGGCTATAGGATCGCCAAGAGGTCCAAGCAGAATTCGGTTGGAAGTGGGCGTATCGCCAGCAATGGCGAAGGATGAAAAACCTTTCTGTTCCAAATCCCGACGGAATGTGCCAGCTTGATCTTTTTCGATATATCCAACCTGCACGTACCATGTACCAGTAACGGGGACGCTTTCGGCTTTGATTTCATTTTTAGGCAAGCTCGCAGGAACCGCAACTTTAGCTTGGATTGGAACGGCGATTGGAGCGTCCGATTTCGGCGTCATTACTTTGGGTGAATCCACCACGATTGGCAACTGCGCTGCTCGCTGGATTACTGGTTGACTGCCATTGGAGCGTGCGATGGTCATTGCCCGACCTGCTAAATAGGCGATACAGGCCACTAAACCGATCATAATGGTCATTCCCATGACCACAGTGACCAGTTTTTTGTTGGTTTGCGCCAAATCTGCAACGTTCTTCGCAGAAATGTCAGCACTAGAAGCGGGTTTGGGGCTTGAAGAAATTGGTTGAGCCAGATAAGAATTGATGTCTACGACGTTTTCCGGTGTTGTCTGATTGAGCATTTCTACCTCACTGGGTATTGAATCGTCTGGCTAAGGCTAGGACTTTAGCCTTCTTAGTAAAAAAGTTATGGAACTTTGGTTTTCCCAGTAAGCTAAAATCGAAAGGAATGGACATTTTTGATGAAATTGTTCGACTTCGCAAGTTGGGGCAAAAGTGTGCGGTTGCCACCATTGTGCAGGTGAATGGGTCAATTCCCAGCTACGAAAGCGCCAAAATGATTGTCCGCGAAGACGGTTCCATGGCTGGCACGATTGGCGGCGGATGCGTTGAAGCCGAAGTCTGGAATATGGCTCGCGATGTGATCAAGAATGAACGCTCCAAATTGATGAAGTTTTCCTTGGGTCAAGATGCTGCTTACGATAATGGATTGATTTGTGGGGGCCAGTTGGAAGTCTTTGTTGAACCCGTTGTACCGCAGCCCAAAGCGTTTATTTTTGGCGCAGGGCATATTTCGAAGAGCTTATCCAAGGTAGCTAACCTTGCCGGATTTGCGACCATTATTGTGGACAACCGGGAGTCCTATTCCAATTTGGAACGATTCCCTGAAGCCGAGGCAGTGCATGCCAAGGAATACGAGGAAGTATTCCCGCATTTGGATATTCGCGATACCAGCTATGTGATCATTGTCACTCGCGGGCATCGTGACGATATGCTGGTGCTGCGCTGGGCGGTGAATACCCAGGCCCGTTATATTGCCATGATCGGCAGCCGCCGCAAGGTGATCAGCGTTATTAAAGAATTGGAAAAAGAAGGATTACCGCACGGGGCCTTTGAACGAATTCATGCTCCCATGGGATTCGATATTGGAGCCATCACTCCTGAAGAAATTGCTGTGTCGGTGATCGCTGAAATGATTGCGGTGCGTCGTCAACCAGAAGCGCAATGGCGCAAGCTATCGAAGTCGGTCTTTGCGGAAAGGGAAACCCAGGATATCGCCAAGTGAATTTGGCTGGAGTCATATTAGCGGCCGGCTCCTCCACAAGGATGGGACGTCCCAAGGCCCTGCTGGAATTTAAAGGCGAAACGTTCCTTCACCGGCTGATTGGCCATTTTACGAGCGTCTGCTCTGAAGTCATCGTGGTAGGGCGACCCGACTTGCAGTTCCCTTCCCTACGGCAAGCGAGATTCATTGTGAATCCAGACCCGGATCGGGGCATGTTAAGTTCGCTTCAATGTGGATTACGTGCGGTTTCCTCACAAGTTGAAGCAGTGATTTTTGCACCGGTGGATTATGCCCCGGTCCATCGGCAAACAGTCTTAGAAATTGCCGAATCATTCAATGGAGTGCTTACTCTGCCGGTGTTTGAGGGTCGTCGCGGACATCCTTGTATTGTTTCCAGGCAACTGATGCAGGAACTTCTTGCGCTATCGGTAGATGAGTCAGCCAAGACGGTGATCCATGCTCACTTGCACGAGGCCCGGCTTGTCCCAGTGACCGATTCCCGCACCGTAGAAGATGTAGACGATCCAGAAGCGTATCAAAAATTGTTGGCCAGCGTGGCTCATGACCAAAATTAAAATTGGCATCATTTTCCTGGTCACCTTGATCGCGCTAGTGGCGTATGTTCCTTCGTATGAAGGGGCCGATCAGTTTCGTCCAGCCATACAATCCCGGTTAGAGGCCGCCTTGCAGCGAAAGGTGGAGGCTGGTTCTGTGCGCTTCAGTTTGTGGACTGGCCCTGCGGTCACTGTAAGCGACGTAGTGATTCATGACGACCCCAAATACGGCATTGAACCATCTGCTTATGTTACGACGCTGACCGTTCGTCCCAACATTTGGAAACTATTTCTGGGTCGTATAGAAATTCAAAGTTTGCGATTGGATGAACCAAGCTTGAACCTTTCTCGCGGAGCTCAAGGAGATTGGAACTGGAAAGCGTTTTTACCTACCTCAGACGCCAAGCCGACAGTGGAAGCAATCAAATTTCCAGAGATTGAAGTTCGTTCTGGCAGAGTCAATTTCAAGTTGGACAATCAAAAATCGGTTTTCTACTTCACCAGCGTTGATGCCAATATTACCTTGTCAGCCGATTCGAGTGGGGCCTATTCGCTGCAATTCATTGGATCGCCAGCCCGTTCCGATAAACCGGCGCAGGCTTTTGGAAAGTTCCGAGGTCGCGGCCGTTTCTGGTTGTTGCAAACAGCGGAACCGCAGGTGGATGTCACTTTCGATTTGGAACGCAGTTTTCTGGAAGAAATTCTCAGGCTCACCACCGGTCGCGATTTTGGATTACACGCCATTCTTACGGCTCGTACTCGTCTGGTTGGTCCATTGTCGAAAATCAATTTAAGCGGTCGCTTGGAAATGGGAGAAATTCCTCGATGGGCTATTCTGCCGGGTACTAGCAACCAATGGGTGGTGAACTATAAAGGTGAGATCGATTACCGCGCTCAGCAACTAGACTTTTCCACTGATCCACCCGATGCAACTGTGCATCCAGTTGGATTGAAGGTCCGCATGGAAAACTTTTTGGGACAGCCACGTTGGGGATTGCTGACCACTTTTTCTTCTATCCCAATGCAGCCCGTACCTGGGTTTGCGCGTGCCGTGGGCATTGCTTTGCCTGCCGATTGGCAGATGAAAGGTACCGCCACGGGGGTGGTGGGTTTATCGTCGAAACACGGCCTGAACGGGCTACTGGCTGTAAGGGATGCCAGTATCGCCATGGGTGAGGAAAATGAGGCACTGCTGGCTACTGCCGATCTGCTTTTCGAGAATGGAAAGCTTACTTCAAGAAATTCTATGCTGCAATTGGCTCGCAATCAATCGGTGACGGTGGATGCGGTCTACAACTTCAACCGTCCGCAATGGTCCTATCAATGGGAAACCACCTCACTGGACATTCCCAATACGGAGAAATTGCGCGGTTTGTGCGCCACCCCTGAAATCCCCTGGCTGTCCACCTGGAAGAATGGCACTTGGAGTGGAACCATGACTCTGCCTACCGCAGCCGGGGCAGAGCAACACTGGCAAGGGCGGATGGACGTGCGCAATATGCAGGTGAAAATTCCCGATCTAACTGTTCCTATCCAACTGAATCAAGCGACTGTCGATTTTGGTCCTGAGCGGATTCGGTTAGTGGCCCGTGACGCTATGGCTGGAACCATCCATTGGAATGGCGAATACCGGTCCGATGCAAAGCTGGGAACGTTCGCGTTGCACATCGCCAGCGCAAAATCGGCAGAGTTGGAGACCATGCTGGAACCGCTTCTGCAGCGCAAGCGCAGTTTTCTTTCGCGCACATTGGCCTTTGGGAAAGCAAAAATCCCGGAATGGGTGGCTGCAAGAAGGATGATTGGAAGCTTCACAATCAACTCTTTGAAGACTGGGGCTGAGGACTTGGAAGAAGTGAAAGGATCAGTTCTGTGGCGCGGGGCAAAGGTGCAATTCACAGACTTGCGCTACAAAGCAGGGCCAAACAAAATGCGCGGTTTGGTGGATCTGGCGGGACCGAATCCGACATTGAAAATTGAGAAGCCATAGCTTTTCCGCTAACCTAACTAAGAGCATGTCAAAACAAGTATTTCTGATTGCCAGTGGTGATCTTCGTCCTGCCGCCAACCAAGTCTGTTGGCCTGCCCAGTTGCAAGCGGAAACTCTTG
>JAYWBH010000620.1:0-3713 GCA_043781815.1 Bryobacterales bacterium
GCCGCCCAGTTTTTGGCCCGGGCAGTATCGGAATCAACCAGTGCGGTGAGCTGGCAGCAACCAGTTTCCCGCTGCAGTTCAACAACGTGGAGAGCGTGAATCACGCCCATGCGGCCAAGGCCAGCAACAGCAATCTTTAAGGGTTTTGACATGGAAAGGTACCGTTCAGTTTACGACATCTGGTGTTTGCCTATTGGAGCCATAGCTGGTTTGCTATGGCGCTGATAGCAGATTCAGCATAGTCTTAACAGATGCAAAGAGTCCTACTCACCTTAGCGATTACCGCAGCATTAAGCTTCGGTCAAAAACCCGTGCTCACTACGAACGGCGGCGTCCCCGTCGGCGACAATCAGAACTCAAAGACAGCAGGCGTCGATGGCCCTGTGTTGCTTGAAGATATTCACCTCATCGAAAAGCTTGCCAACTTTGATCGCGAGCGGACTCCCGAACGCGTGGTGCATGCCCGCGGTGCCGGAGCCTACGGCGAATTCATCAGCAATGGTGATTTTTCAGCCTTCACTCGGGCCTCTTTCTTGAATGCGCCGGGCAAGAAGACCCCCGTATTTGTGCGCTTTTCCACAGTGGTGCATAGCAGCGGTTCCCCGGAAATCGCCCGCGACCCGCGCGGCTTTGCCACCAAATTCTATACCGACGAAGGCAACTATGATCTTGTCGGCAACAACCTTCCCGTGTTCTTCATCCGCGATGCCATTAAGTTTCCTGACATGGTTCATTCGTTGAAACCTTCCCCTGTCACCAATAAACAGGATCCGAATCGCTTCTTCGATTTCTTCAGCCACATTCCTGAATCGACGCAAATGTTGACCTTCCTTTATTCCGACCTTGGAGTGCCCGCCAACTATCGCCAGATGAATGGTTTCGGTGTGCATGCCTTTAAGTGGGTCAACAAATCCAATGAAGTTCGTTATGTGAAGTACACATGGAAGACCCAGCAAACCGTGAAGAGCCTGACCAACGCTGAAGCAGAACAAGTAGTTGCGAAAGATTGGGGCCATGCCACAACTGACTTATATGAAAACATCGGCAAGGGGAACAATCCCAAATGGGACCTATATGTGCAGATGCTGAATACTGCCGATCTGGATAAGTTCGATTTCAATCCGTTGGACGCCACCAAGACCTGGCCCGAATCCATCGCCAAACTCCAGAAAATTGGGACCATGACATTAAACAAGCTCCCACAGAGTTTCTTTGAAGAAACCGAACAGTCCGCATTCTCACCAGGCAACCTGGTAGCCGGTATTGAAGCCAGTGAAGACCGCCTGTTACAGGGTCGTTTATTCAGCTACTTCGATACGCAACGCCATCGCTTAGGCGGCAACTTTCAACAGATCGCCATCAACAAACCGCAAACACCGGTGAAGAGCACGAATCAAGGTGGTGCATTGAGTCAACGTGGACAGAAGGGTGACGTCAATTATCAACCGAGTGAAGCGGATGAAGTCACCTACCGTGACGACAATCAATATCGCTATTCGCAAACCCGATTGGCAGGTACAACCGTGCAGCAGCCCATTGCAAAGTTCAACAACTTCAAGCAGGCAGGCGAACTGTATCGCAGCTTCACCGCTGCCGAACGGGATCGGCTAGTGGCTAATCTGGCTGGCGATCTTTCGGCTGTTAAGAATCCAAAGATTGTACGCATCATGGTGGGCAACTTTTATAAGGCAGATGCCGAGTACGGTACCAAGCTGGCAAAAGCTTTAGGAATCGACCTGCAAGACGTGATGAAGGCGGACTAGTGCAGATGTGGGGCAGGCATTCAACCTAATGCCGCATAGTTTTCCCGCATCCGAATACAAGCTCCAACCGTTGTTGGAATAACCTGTGGTTAAAAGACCGCTCCCTTGCGGTCACGGCTCGGTAACGGACTGATTCTACCGAGCCGTGACCGCGAGGGAGCGGTTTTTCAAAAGCCTGATAGCTTCGCTTCACCCTTGAAGCTGTCCGATTTCAGGAAAACTATGCGGCATTAGACATTCAGCCTGCCAGTTTTACCGGTGGGAACTTCTATAACTAAGGACTAACATGAAACTGTTACTTGGACTGTTAGCAATCGTCTGCGCCACGGCTCAGCAACCAGAAGTGAACGTGAATGCCCCGGACTCCCGGGGCTACACGCCTTTGATTCTGGCGGCGTATCATGGCGAAACAGAATTGGTGAAAACTCTTTTGAAACAAGGAGCCGACGTTAAAGCGAAAGATAAAACAGGGTCCAGCGCATTAATGGGTGCGGCATTCAAAGGCCATGTAGATGTGGCCAGACTGCTGATTGCCAGTGGTGCGAAAGTGGACGAAACCAATGGGATTGGTGCCACCCCCTTAATGTTTGCTGCCCTCACCGGTCGCACAGAAATGGTAGATTTACTATTGGCCCACGGAGCTGATGCAAAGCGACGGGATCAGCGCGGCATTGACGCCGTGCAGTTAGCTGAAGGCCAAGGGAACGAACCTATGGTGAACCGGTTGATTCGAGCCATTCGAGGGAAATAATGGAATTGCAGCAGCTCCGCTATTTTTTAGCGGTAGCTAGGACCAGTAGCTTTGTGAAAGCCGCAGAGGAAACAGGGGTGGCCCAACCTTCGCTTTCACAACAGATCAAAAAGCTGGAAAGTGAACTTTCGGTACCGTTGTTTGATCGGCTGGGGCGTGGTGTGAAGTTAACTCGATACGGGGAAACTTTGCTTCCAGCGGCACAGGAAATTCTTCGCAAGGCAACGGAAACAGAAAAATTATTGATCGGCTTGCAGCGTGCGGATCAAGGTAAATTAACCGTGGGCGTGATCCCCACGGTTTTGCCGTATGCACTGGCCCGACCAATGGCTAAATTTTTGGAACTGTACCAGGGTGTGGAAATTGAGGTTCGTGAATCCACGACAGAAAAGCTGATGGAAGGGTTGCGTGCCGGGCAACTGGATATTGCCATTGTGGCGCTGCCCATCAAGCAACCGGAAATTGTTTGCAGTGAATTGTTTCGGGAACCATTGTTGGTGGTAGTGGCGGAAGGACATCATTTGGCGGGTGGTAAGGCGTTAGAGGTGCCCCAACTCATTGGGGAACGAATGTTGTTGCTGCGGGAAGGACACTGTCTGAGAGATGACGTTTTAACTGTTTGCAGTCGGGCCAAAATACAGTTCCAACAGATTTTTGAGAGCGATCATCTGGCCAGTATTTTTGCTTTAGTGGCCAATGGATTTGGAGTCAGCATCGTGCCCGCACTAGCTGGACCCGATGCCCGTGGTTGCCGACTTGTTCCACTGGAACCAAAGAGCGTTCGTCGCATTGGCTACGCTCAGGTGAAGGGGCATCACGCCTTGCCAGTGCAAAAAAAGTTTATCGAATTCTTAAGAAAGTGGAATTGGGATCAGATGAACTAGTTGGAACCGGATAACGAATACTTCACAGAAACAACCGTCTTGTTGTTACCCTGAATCACCTTAATGGTTGCCGACTTCGCTCCCGAGTCAGCCTTGGTGATCACCACACCTTCTTCGCCATCGACAGCCGATTGCGATGTCACCGTAAAGCCTGCTACTTTAAATTCCGATTCGTAGAAGCTGGATACTTTACTGGCATTGTCATTCGTCTGGTAAACTAGTATAACGTTTCATTAAAACATGATCTGATAGTTATGTTTCCTGTTATGCTTAGGCATGGCAGGCAAATCTAAGCGTTCCAAACTTGTTTTGTCG
>JAYWBH010000621.1:0-3710 GCA_043781815.1 Bryobacterales bacterium
GTGTCCTGGCAAGATTGCTATCGGCAACAGCCTCACGCCTAATCGCCTTCGCAAGGGTTTCGATATTGAATCACTCCCACGTGTCCCAATGCCGGCCAGTAAGGCTGAGCTCCTGATCACCTTGGGCCGATTCTTGCTCCGTGATAAATCTGTCATGCTTCTAACGCAGGGCTTAGGGGAACAACCTTTTCACAACAGGATAGTTATCCTTGTCAACGAATGGACCAACAGTGCTGCCGAGATTGTGAGCAGTTTTGCGACTGAAAACCGATTGGCAACCATCGTCGGGGTTAAAACACGTGGCAATGTCCTCGGCGCAACTAACTTTAGAGTTGGGGGTGGCTATTGGCTAAGATTGCCAGTGTTCGGCTGGTTTACATCGAAGGGCGTGGGCATCGAGGGGATTGGGGTGGAGACTGATGTATCCGTGGAAATCTCAGCGGATGCGCTGGCTCTTGGCGAGGACAACCAAATGATCGGAGCAATGAAAGTCCTCAACGGGCTTGGATGAATGGCCAGCACGTGTTCACTGGTCACGGTAATTTCCGATATTCCCGTACTAGGCTACCCGAAGCAAAGATGGTTCTGACACATTTAGAACCTGAATCAGAAAAGCCTAGTTTGCGGTAGTTTGGCCGGGTTCCATTCCGCTCTGTAAAGTATTGATGTGATGGGAGATGGCGTCAACTCGATATCTGCCTCCATTGGCCCTGTTCGGGGCTGTTTGGCTGAATCCGCACACAGTCCGCACACTAAACTGGAGGTTTCAAGCCCTGGATTTGGCCGACCTGCTGGGGTCCAGGAGATGCGGGGCGAAATAGGTGATTCGGCACCACTCATGGACCCAGCCTAACACTTCCGCCAAGCCAAAACAATTGGCCATCCCCGACGACTTGAATCGACCCTATCCAAGGGCAACTGCGGTATTGCAGAATATGCAATAATCGCTTTAGGAGACCACGTCATGGTTGCCCCCTATTTGCGCCTTGCGAGACAGAAAGCGGGCTTGTCCCAGCACGAAGCCGCCGCGCGACTTGGAGTTTCGCAGCCGTACTATTCCCAGTTGGAAGGCGGGTCACGCCCGCTTCCGAAGGACCTCGCCCCGGTTGTCGTCCGCAAGTTCGGCGTGTCGCCCAGCGTCCTCCCATTGCCCGAGTTGACGGCTCACTGGTTGCCAGTTGCCCCTGCTCAACTCGCTTCGGCCTTGGGCGCCCTCGCATATCCGCCGTTCGAGCACCTCCGGAAGGGCGTTCAGAAGTTGAATCCTGCGTTGGTAGTCGTCGGAGCCCTCGCACACTCGGATCTTGAAGTTCGGATCGTAGAGGCGCTGCCTTGGGTCCTGGCTACCTTCGACGATTTAGATGCGGAATGGCTCGTGGCACAGTGTCGGGTGCTGAACCTCCAGAATCGGCTCGGCTATTTGGTTGCCTTGGCACTCCAGGTCAAGGGAACCGGAGCGGTCACGCATCTTGAGTTGGCATTGGAGGAACTCAGGAAGTCGAAGCTCGTTCACGAGAGCACGCTTTGCCGCGAATCGATGGTTCAAGCCGAACGGGCATGGGTCCGACAGAATCGTTCTGCGGAAGCGACCGATTGGGCCCTGTTGACAACGCTTTCGGCGGACCAGTTGAACTATGCCGCGTAATGCTCCCGCCGAGCCTTGGCTGTCGTTTCTGAACGATCTCGATGCACAACTCGAAGAGGTCACCGAACTTCATTGTATTGGCGGCTTTGCTATCGTTCAGGCATATGGACTCGAAAGGGCGACGGCAGACATTGATGTGCTTTCCGTTGCGCCATACCACAGCGGCTCGCGCCTCGTTGAGTTGGCTGGAAAAGAGTCGGCGCTCCGCCTGAGGCACCGCATCTATCTCGATGTCGTAACGGTAGCCACTGCCCCCGAAGACTACGCAAGCAGGTTGGCACCGCTCTATGCCGGCGTGTGGGACCGCCTCCGGCTATTTGCCCTTGAGGCACACGACTTGGCACTCACCAAGTTGGAACGGAACTTTGAACGCGACCGCGCGGACGTGGAACACCTCGCTCGATCTGGGTATCTCAACGCATCCACCCTTCGCGAACGGTACTTGGCCGAGTTGCGACCTTACGTCATCGGTCCACAATCCTGGCACGATCAGACGCTTGATCTTTGGATCGAGTCTTACTTTCCCGCGGAGCCGACGAACTGAGGACTGTTCGAGAACCGCATGCGCCGGCCGCGGCCGTTTGAGTTCCTGCAGAGCAAGAATCCAATCAGCGACGGCATCCCCACTCATAGGCAAATAGCACCGCAGGTTGCAGCTTTGTGCGTATGCTCGGGGAGTGGCATCCGAGGCTTCCAGTGGCCAACCGCGACCGGCTTTATCAGGGTGAGGGCCTACCGAAGGACGCTTTGCCGAAACCCGATCCGATTGACGACGATCCACCTTTTTATCCCAACACTGTTCGCACGTTCTCTCACGAATTCTGTTCGACGGGCGCGCCACCGGAGCCGCCCCGCGTCGAAGCGGAGCGTAACGTTCCTTGGCGGAATGAGAAAGCCGGCTATAGGATCGGCTTGGTTGGTCTGGCGGAACTGGGTTGACTTCTCCAGACCGTCGCACCCTTGCTTGATCGATCATAAGGCGTGCGCTCTTGGCAATGTTCCTATCGGAACACGGGGTTTGCGGTGACCCTCATTGGCCGGATTTGGGTGACGCCCGAGGTCGCTCCGATCACTGTTCGCCTTCGGCCTGAAATTCTGTTCGGTCCCCCGGGAATCAGTGTTCGCCTTCGCCGGAATCCGCACCTGATCACGCTTGGCACGCTCATCTCACGATTTGAGGCGGAGCTGAACAGCACTTCACGATGCGGACGCCAACGTTGAACAAACGACGTTTAAGGATGTGATCGAGGCGTGTTGGCCGGAATGATCGCCTCCCACAATCACTCCAGGCTGATCGTCGCGCAGCACCCCAATCTGTATGCCTTCACATTCGCTGACCTTCACTTGACAACACCAACACCTTGTGCAGCCAACTTTGATATACTCGTGCGTACTCACCGAAGCAGTGCGTCGGATCCGTGCAGGTTGAGGACTGCAAGAAAATGGGCGAACAGGCATACATTGCGGAATTCCTGAGCGAGCGGGCATCGCCTGAGCTCATGGATGTCTTTTCTCGCGCTATCGATCGCGCTGAGGCTGTCGGCACACAGACTCAGCTTGCCCATCTGACTGGTCCCTTGCTGGATGATGCGCGTGTCAGTGCGCGCGTGTCGGAATCGGTGAGAAACAAGGCGAAAGCGGCCGTTTCGGAGCAACTCTTGGAGTTGGTAGTTCCAGGAAAAGGCGAGTTTGCGTTCGAACTAGCTTCACTCGTTGAGCCGGCGTGCGCCTTGTCTCGAGATCTTGGGGCCGAACGTGTGTCGCCTCTGAGCTTTCTTGCAACTTGTTTAGCTGCGGATGTACCTCTTGATCGAACCTCGGTTCGAACTCAAGAGCTTCTTAGATCTGCGGGCCTTACTGTAGAAATCCTCGTGCCCACCTCGATCACGAGCGATACTCGTCGACAGGACTTCACTTACACGTCGCTGGGATTTGGTACAGACCTGACCGCTATGGCCCGAGCAGGACCCTCTGTGCCAACATTGATGAGACAATTCACCTGGTCTTAATTACCGAGCAGGGCGAGAATAGGAATCAATGTGAACAATAACCAAATGTGTGCTTC
>JAYWBH010000622.1:0-3709 GCA_043781815.1 Bryobacterales bacterium
GTGGAGAAGAAGTAACTATTTTGCAGACCATGCTTAGAATCGTAATTTGAGGGACATGGCCATGCGTCGTGCAACATGTTGAGCTGCGGTGATTTGTCCGAATGCGGCGTTGGTCTGGGCGCCGCTGGCAAAGTTGAAGGTCAAGCTTGAATTTGGATTGCCAGGATTAAAGTGGTTCAGAGTATTGAACACTTCGGCGCGAAATTCCACGGTTTTGCGTTCGGCAACTTTGAAGCTCTTGGACAGTGACAAATCCAGATTTTCCATTCCAGGCCCGTAAGTCAGAGTGGGTGGGGTGTTGCCAAAGCCCAGTGAACGGATTCCGGGCAAGCTGAAGCTGGCAACATTCAATGGATAGTACAACCTTTGGTCAATGACTCCCGGAGCCTTGGCCCCTTCATTGAATAATTCACCGTTCATCTGGCAACGCAACGGGATGCCACCTGTGGGCGTTCCTGTCCAATAACCGATTGGCGGGGCCGTGGCTGCGCAAGCCACAGTGAATGGAGTGCCGCTGAAAAATGCCCCTACTCCATTAAATCGCCAACCATCAAGCGCTCCTTTTGTAAGCCAGTTAGACCATAGGCTACTGCCACGAGGAATGTCATATCCGAAATTGAGATTTACCGCATGAGGACGGTTCACAACGTTCTTGGTCAAGTTATCTGGGACCCATTGTTGGTGGCTGTAAGTAATGGTCTTTGACCAAGTGTAGTTTGCACTGAACTGATAGCGTTTGTTGAATCGCTTATTCACCTGAGTTTGCAGCGCGTTGTAAGAAGACTCACCGAGGCTGGTATATGTACTGATGGAGCCGTAACCCATATATTTATTGGTGCCACGAATCAGATTGGTAGCGTAAAAAGCACCAGTACCGTTACTGGCACTGGTGGGGTCCAAATAAGCTTTATTGGCACCGCCGTCTGGTGTCCAGGTTGTGTAAGGTGCAACTGCATTGGCATCATTCAATGTCCCAAATCCATGGTGGAACACATTGCCGACATAGGAAATATCGAGGATCACGCCTTTGCGCAGGTCTTGCTGAAGTCCGAAGCTCCAATTGTAAGTAGTGGGATTCTTATAATCCTGCGAACCGCCGGTTACGTTTTGCGTTCCATAAAAGCCTTGCGTGGAAAACAGATCATTAAACGTTGTGCTGTAGTTAATGGGGCTGCGAAAGGCTGGTGGGGCCGCCATCGGGCCAATACCCGAACTGACAGCGCCGATTGTATCCACGCCATAGGCCCGTCCGTAGAAGATACCAAATCCACCACGCAGCGCGGTTTTACCTTTTCCGAAAACGTCCCATGCAAAGCCAAGCCGGGGTCCGTACTGAACGGGCGGCGTGTGGAAGAACCGGTCTTTGAACTGATTAATTCCCGAGTAAGGCAAACCGCCCACTGGATACGAAGCCGGATCGAACGATGTGGAGCGAGCGTACACGTAACTGGCTTGCGTCACAGGATTGATGGCTACTTTCTGACCATTCACAAGTGCAGGAAACAGCAATTGCCCGGATTTCTTCCTATCGTAAGTGCCGCCGTCGAACAATCCTAACGTTGCTCCTTGCGAGTAAGTGGGTTGCAGGATTTGAAAGCGAATACCAAGGTCAAAGGTCAAGCGACGACTGGCCTTCCAGGTGTCCTGGACAAACCATTCCACTTGGTTGTAACGGGCATGATTGGTCAACTTGCCATTATCTTCACCATAGGCTTGAACGGTTCCCAACATCATGTTGGAGTAGGCATAGCCTGTATCGTTGGGGTTTGCAGTGTCGGAGCCGAACCAATATGTACCATTGGTATTGTAAGTGGAATAAATACTGACATTTCTGGAATCATGTTCAAAGTAGAAGCCAGCTTTTACTGTGTGGGCTTTCTTGATCCAAGTGAGATTGTCAGTAATGTTTGTTAATTGATCTGTGCCTTGAAAGGGCCAACGGCTATCCACGCTGAAACCTGGAGGCGCAGTTACTGTTTGCCCGGCCGATTGGGGGCTATTGGTGCCAAAACTAATATTGGGAAGAAGGTTTAAGGAATTCGCATTAAAGAAATGAGGCAAGGCAACTGTTTTGCCATCTGGTCCTTTCAACACAGAAACATCATTGGTGGCCTTGAATGTTTCCAGGTCAGCGGCATAGGTTTTCTGAGTGCCGCGATTGATTCCCGCAGTTGTTTCGTTAATCAGATTATGGCGGAACGTGTGGACCACCGTGTAAGCTGCTCCGGCCGATTGAATATCGTAATTACTGGCGTATTGACCCCAACCGCTGCCGCCGTTGAGAGTCGCTCCGTAACCACGATCAGCTTGAAAGTCCTGAATCAGTCGAACATAAGAGGTGGTCTTTGGACCCAGATTAATATCGATGCGCAGAATGCGATCTTCGCGAGGACGATCCCGGTTGAATTGGTATTGACCATTGAAGCCTCGCTTGCCGGATGTATCCACGGCGGAAGGCAGCGGGAACAAATTTATCATTGCACGGCCGATAGGGCTGATCCTACTTCCGGGAATCTGATTATCTGGAAAAAATCCGCCGGTGGTGAGGGGATCTTTAATCTTGATCGCAACACCAGTACTAGTGACTGTTTGAGAGAAGTTTCCTGAGCGTTCCAGCGCGCTGGGCATGTTGTAGCTATTGACTGCGCCAGTAGTGCGAGTGTGAAGGTAGTCTTCGGAGAAAAAGAAAAACATGCGGGTACGGCTCTTGTTGAAATTGAGTCCAGGAACTACAACTGGACCACCGATTGTTCCGCCGGGATTCTGATAGCGATAGTATGGCTTAGCCAGAGCAACGCCTACACCATTTACAATATTGACGTTTTTATTGTTGAAGAACTCATTGGCCGAAAGCATTTCGTGGCGCCAGAAGTAGTAAGCGGAGCCGTGATATTGATTCGTTCCATTCTTAATGGAAACGTTCATTTGGCCGCCGGCACGCGCGCCAGATTCTGCAGTGTAGTTAGAGACCAACACTTTCACTTCTCCGATGGCATCCACATTTGGTGCAAGGTAGCCACCAGTCCGTGGGGCACCGCTATCCTGGCTGACAATGCCGTCAAGAGTAACCACGAATTGTCCGCTTTGTCCGCCATTTACTACGCTATCGGTAGTGTTGAACCAGCCTGGCATATCCCCAGTGCTGACCATTTGTACGCCGGGTAATGATCGGAGAATGCCCAGATAATCACGCCCACTGATGGGAGTATCTTCGATTTGTTGCCGGTCAATAAGAATTGAGCGGTCGGATGTTTCAGTGGAAACGCGGGAAGACTCTGCGACCACTTGAACTGTGCTGGTAACGTCGCCGACAGTAAGTTTAATCTGGCCCAGTGTGACTCGATCTTCGGTACTCACTTTAATTGCTTTTTGAGAGTAAGTTTTGAATCCGGAATGTTCCACACGAAGAGTATATTCTCCGGGAACAAGATTGGTGAACAAAAAGTCGCCATTGGCTTCGGTGATGAAATCACGTAATTGTTGAGAAAGATCGTAAGTGAGTTTGACGGAGGTTCCGGCAATGGCGGAACCACTTTGATCGGTAATACTGCCGGAAATTTGCCCGGTGATGCTTTGAGCAAGCGCGGCATTGCAGAAGGTAATCTGAGCCAACGCCAAGGAAAAAAACAGTTTCGTCAAAATGAGGGCCTCTCGCCAAAATCAATAATCGATTCCGAATGCTATATCAGAGGTTGGGCTGGAGTCAAAT
>JAYWBH010000623.1:0-11121 GCA_043781815.1 Bryobacterales bacterium
CTTTGTTTCTCCTGTCCATCCCTGAATCGTGTCATTCAGGGGCTACAGGTGGGCCAGTTCAGACGATCAAAGTGGGCCAGTTGAGATGAGCGAACTCACCAAGATGACTATCAGGCGCAATTCTATTTAGCGAGCGTCATAGGGCGTCAGAATCGACGCAACGAAGCCCTGGTAATGTTTCAAGCCTTACTTGCTAAGAATCCAGGAAAATCAGAAATCAACACGCATCTGATTCCGATCTACTTGTTGCAAGGTAGGTTCGATTGGGCTCACGCCGCTGCGGCAGCGCTGCGGAAAGCCAATATGTTGGAGTGGGCCGACTATGGTGAATATGCCATTGCGATGGCGAATGGCGATTGGAAGTCTGCGGCGAAATTTGCCCGTTCATTGGCAGGGTCACTTGCCAAATCGTGGCAAGTGCGCGGACCCCTTGTGTTGGCTTCTTACTCAGGTTACATGGGTGCGTTGACTGAAGCGCGTAGTGCTCTAGCCCTGGCATTGAAGAATGCTCATCAGGAAGGTTCAGCCGATTGGCAGGCGCGCATTCCGGTATGGGATTTGTATCTGCAATCAAAGGAAAAACTGGCTGACACCTCTGCTTTGCGAGAGCGTTTGGTGGCCTTACAACAATCAAACTGGACACCAGAGTTGGTGGCGGACTACTCATTTGCGGCACATTTAGTTGGCTTACAGGTTAAGAATTCTGAGAATGTCTGGCCAGATCTTCCCTCGTTCTCAGTGCCCACCGCTCAGCTTTATTTTTTGCAGCGTCCGACTTTGGAAAACTTGGAAAAAGTATTGGACGCCGCCCGAAACGCGCCTTACTATCGTCATCGCGACGCACTGGAATTTGCTGGAGTTCTGTGCCGACATCATCGCTGGCCAGACGCAACAATTACTCAAGCCCTATCAAAAGGGCTGCCATCCTGCTGGTGGGGGAACGAACTCTCAATGCCCGGCAGGGTGAATATCAATCGCGGTTAAATACTTAGAAAAGGATGAAGAAGACAATGGATAACAATACAGAAAGGTTTGTTTTGGATTTGAAACTAAAAACAGAAAGCCAGTTGCAGGTTTTGCTGGTTTTCGCAATATTGTCTAACAAGAAATTGGCGGAGGCGCTTACTACGGGCCCTACTGCCGTCGCGATTGCCGAACTGGGCAATGCTCCCTCGCTCAATTTCCCGGACTGGTTCCTCAAAGGCAAAGCCACCCAAATCATCGAGAACTTAAAAATCGGCTCAGTGAAAGGATCTCCTGCTACCGGACCGATTCTGGTGAGCGGGCCCATTTCCCAAGTAGCTGATTATTTGGCCACTGAGCCTGAACTTTATCCCGATCCAAGCGCCCATGCTAATATTGTCAACTCCATCCTGGCTCTTCTGAAATAGTGATTGAAATGTCAGAAGGACCCCGTTTGGTTTGCCGTTTTGAATGCCTTATGGCAATGGTGCTCAGTTACTATTTCCTATTCTTATTGCCGTGCCGGGGTGCCGTCGTCGTTGAGATAATTCAATTGGCAGGCAACCCGGAAAATTGCGGAACGAGAAGCAACTATCATCTTAGCCTTACGTCGTATGGCAGTGTGGATGAACCAAAATTGACTTTCAGTGCGAGCATTGATGGGTTAAAGTCTGGGGTCTCTTTTGGTATTCGCTCGCGACGCGGCTTACTAGAACATTTAGCATGCGACAGCCAGTACCAAGCCAGTGGGTGTAAGGTTTTTGATAAGAGCCATTCCTTAGCGGAAGGATCGAATCGCCCACTACTAGCTGACATCATGGTGGGGCGGGCGCAAGTGATCGTGTCTAGGGGGAGCCTGCCCCCTTGCATATTCCAGATAGCAGCCGTCGACTCAATCGTACCAGTTGCAATTAGCAGATTAACTTCAGCGAACGGGGTGGAAGGCGAACTGAGATATTCGTTCTCTCATACTGTTTGCGCTCCAGAAATTACGGCGGAATGGCGAGGAGATCAAAAGGCAACCCCTTCCGAATTGATCCTGACAATGGGAAGCCACACCTGCACATACAATGGCGTGCCGGGCCGCTCCGACCGTATGCGCCTTATCGACCACTCTTCGAACTCTAATTATTCGTTGCACTCACCTGGACACGATCCATCCATTAAATCCTTTCGTCTCCAACTGGGTGAAAAGAGCCTATACATGGTGCTTGCCAAATGAATAACAGCCGCTTCTTTATGGCCGCAGTTGGTGTCGCGTTAGCCGCTTTTGGCTATTGGCGATTCTCGCCGCAGACGTCCGCTTGTCAGGCACTTTCCATTCAATTGACAAAGCTTAACTTGGCTGCGGAAGAACCTTCCTCACCTCTGGATTTTTATTGGGGGCACGCGCTCAAAGTCTCCGTAGCGTCCGGTGGCAATTTCCAAGTCGTGGCTTGGCGAGTGGATGGACCTGCCACGAACGACTACGAGGAGCGGGTTTCCGATGGATATGATAACGCCAACGGTTGGGTGAATCCACCAGCGGCGCTGGGGGGCCTTAATGACAACTCCTTCCAGCTGTATTTCCTTCCTAAATTGCCCGGAGAAATCACAGTAAGGGAAATTTCTCTGGACGCCAAGCCTCTGGGCAGCAACGAAATCTGCCATTGCAAACTCTCAGTGAACCTTAAGCGCTACCTTCGACCAGTTGAACTCTACACTTCCGATCACATAGGTGGGGATGAGACGAATAAGCACAAAGGACGCGTGATTGACGCGCACTACATTTGGCATATGTTTCATATGTTGGGGGACCCTAGCATTCATAGGCACCCCAGTTTTTTACACTGGCACCACATTTTTGTTGCGCGGTACCAATCTTGGAGGACGTTGTTTGGTTACCCGGAGTCGACTGCGTGGAAACCCGGGGATCCAGTCGACCCTCAAGAATTATTCGTGCGTGGAGCGGGGTTTGGACTAAATTCCCTCGGTACTTGGACGACTCAAACTGACTCAAATTGGGAAAGTTTTGAGAATGGAATCGTCGAACAGCACAATACAGTCCATCAGAAACTGCAAGACTGTCCCAGTGGAACATTTGGCTGTTTTCTAGGCGTTAGTTCCCCCAAGACTGAGCTGTTCTGGCGATTTCACTTACACCTGGACAACCTTTATCAGAACTACTGTTCCCACCATCAAGGCTGCCCGACCACGGGCGACAAATAGCTTAGTAAAACCTCCCTCACCCTTGGCCGCCCCCTACTCCTTTTCTCGCTATGTGTAGATGAAAAGGAGGACATTTCAAATGTCTCAAGTCCAACCAGAGGGTTCCAAAATTCGCCTGCAGCCAGGCACTCAAGTGAACCTTATTGTCACTATGCCTGCCCCCAAATCACTTTGCACCGTGGCGGGTCCTGCAGGAATAAAAATCAAGGAAACCACACAAGGCCGAAAGCGCACCTCCGGTTTCACGGCACCGGCCGCACCTTGGTCAGGTACGTTCTTAGTAGCTGTTGCCTTTTTGCCGGATGCAAACGGGGAGTTGGATCTAACAGAGAGCTTCAAGCTTCAAGTGGACGATCCAACAACGCCACAAATTGACATTGACGTCAGTACCATCCGACCTCGGCCAGGTAACTTGAACCCGATTGCATTCTTTCTTGATTTTGTGGTCTAGGAGCCTACGATGAAAAAATTACTGAACATAACATCAACACTCGTCCTATTCGCTTGTTTGGCAATTGGAGCAGATGACTCCACCGATCTGACTACTCTCAAGCTAGTCATTGGAAACGACTTTAAGAATCTAATTCAGGGTGGGACACTCCCAAATGACATCGAACGTGGAAATCTCGCAAGACCTTACAAGATTGTTGAATGGAGAGATATGGCGGCCAAAGCCAAGGCGGTCGCAAATGAGGCTATTCGGGAAAGCGACAGTAACAATACACCAGCCAATGCAACTGGGGCTTTGAGTGCTGTGGGTAAGGCGAGCCTCGCTTCGCTTGTTGGAGTTGCACTTGAACGAGGTGGACTAACGCAGTCCGGACAGAAGACGGCGGGAACTGTGTCGTCCAATCTTTTCATGCTTTTCTGTAAGTCTTTTGGTGACGCAGACAAGCAGACGGGGAAGGAGTTCTGTTATCCCGGCGCGAATCCATTGAAAAATATTACTTTTTCAATCAGCTTTAAGGATCAGCAGGAACAATCCTCGCTAGTTAGGCCGCTTGAGGCAGTATCGGCAGCCTCGACAAGATGGGAATTGTTCAACCGTCGCGATCCGCGACGTCAGTTCAGGAGCGCAAACTTCACGACCCTCAAGGAATCACTGCAAGGATTCGCGGAGGCTGCTTCGAAGTTCGATAATTCCTTCGAACAAACCTGCAAGAATGATGCCATACAGTTATTCGTAAAGAAGACAGAAGTTGGAGTTAAAGATGAGGCAGCATTGCTCAATCTCTACCGCGAGCTTGATAGAAGCTATGATAAATGCTCTCAGAAAGGCGACGCCACCAAGGTTCTCGCCGCTCTTGGAACCTATGGTGAGCAGTTAGCCAAAGTGCAGGCTGACGCCAAACGCAGTTGGGTGTTGGCTGCTACTTATGACTTTGTGCGGCAAACACTACCTACCACCACTACCGCTGTGACCGATGCCACCGCTGTCAAAAATAGCAGCCTAAGATACCTACTTGCCACAACTAACCCTTCAGCTACGGCTACTACCACCGCAGTGTCGTTGCCCAGCCTTTCCACAATCGGCGTTACTTGGGAATCCGGACAATATTCTCGTTTCAAATACTCCGGATCCTTCGTTGTCACCGCATTTAATAATGCACCTGCGGGCAGCATGACCGGGCTTCGTGACTATCGGCTCACCAATGAACTTGAGTTCAAACTGGTGACCAATAGCAGTTCCCTGGCTAAGGGATTGACGTTCAGTTTGGCTGGCATTTACCTGGACCTGCAGCGTGAACCGCTTGGTCAAAAAGTTTTACTATTTGGCAAGACAGTTACCAGCCCAGGAAAAATGGGCGTCGTGCAAGGCAAGTTGACGTTGCCAGGTGGAAGCTCTGGAGTGAAGATTCCGCTCTCCATCAGCTACGCCACGCGCACCGAACTCCTGCCAGATAAGGAATGGCGTGCTGGGCTGGGTTTCACATTTAACTGGCGGCAACTCATTTAAGGCCGGAGTGAGTTAGAACCTTGGCGAAAGCGGTATAGTTCGAAGTTGGGCTCGTTTGATGCATCCTTGAATATTGCAAGGACGCAGCGATAGAGCCCGCATTCTTTCGAAAGTTCGTCCAGCATCTCTTACTCTGGGGGAAGGATTATTTCCCTGGACTGAAGCCGTGAAGAGCCCCTGTCGGGTTCAAATCGGTTCAGCAGCATCTGCAGACAGAGCGCCCAGAGGTTCGGAGGGACCACCCGGAAGACTGCCTGGACAGCAACACTTTCGGCGCACCCGTGTGGGGCGTCAGCGGGATTTTGAGGTAGCCGATGTCGACCCAGACTTTGGCCTACTCAGGATGAAAGATCGGTTTATAAAGTTTTCTTTGTGCTGGGACCGAACTTCGGGATGGCCCCATAGCACTCCCACGCCCAAAAACCCCTAACCGCGCAGCTCATGAAACGCTTCCTCGATCTCGCGCTTTGCGGCATCGCCGATGGGGATCAACGGCAACCTGGGCACGCCACCGTAGAATCCGTTCCAATCCATGGCGTACTTCAACCCGGGGATCCCATACTTCACCGTCACCAACAAAGCAGCCGGGGTGATCCGCTGTTGCCAATCTTCTGCTGCTTCTGCTTCACGACGTCGAAATGCTTCCCAGATCGTAATGCACGCATACGGAGCTGCATTGGCGAAGGCCAGCACCGCACCCACAGCTCCTGCTTCCAGACACGGCCACAACGTTGGGGCACTGCCTGTCAGCACCTGGAACCCTGGCTTCACCTGCGCGATCATCGCCTTCAACTTGTCCAAATTGCCAGAACTTTCCTTGATGGCGATCACGTTAGGATGTTCGCTGAGCCGCACCACTGCTTCAACGGAAATATCCACTCCGGTGGTCTGTGGCCAGTTGTAGATCATCAGCGGGATCTTCGCTTGATCGGCCACCGCGCGGAAATAGAGCACCTGCGCTTCGGTATTGTTGATCAGATTTTTATAGTAGTGCGGCGTGCGCACCATGGCCAGGTTATAACCGATCTCTGCTGCCTTGTTGGTAAGTGCGATGGTCTCGCGGACGCTTTCCACGCCAGTTCCAGCGATCAGTAATCGGTCCGGTGCAGCCGCTTCGGCAACCCAACCCCACAGCGTGTACTTTTCCTCAGAGGTCAGGTGAACGCTTTCGCCAGTGGAGCCGCAAACACAGTATCCGGCAAGGCCACTGCGATTCAGCTTGTTGATGTTGTGGAAGACTTTGACTTTGTACAGCTCGCCTTCGTGATTGAAGGGAGTGGCGATGGGTGGGTAAATGCCTTGAAGTTTCATGGGGTACAAGAGGGACTGGCGGGCCAGCCCCTCTGTAAAAGCTACTTGATGATGAAGGTCAGAACGAAGGTATACAGCGCCATCGATTCAATCAGCACCAGGCCGAGCAAAGCGATGAAGCGGATACCGTCCGATGCGCCAGGGTTGCGGGCCAATGCTTCGGTAGCACCGGCAACAGCCTTACCCTGAGCCAACCCACAAAGACCGGAAGCAATGGCCATTGCGATGAGGGCGGCGGGTGCCGCATAGTTAGTTGCGCCAACAGCGTGAGTGGCATCTTGGGCCATCATTGGGCTGGCAAAAAAGATTGCCAACAGGATTACGAACAAGCGAAAGTTTTTCATTTTTAAGTTTCTCCTAGCTAAGTAAAATCGCCATCAGGAGGTGGTTCCCGTCAAACTCGTGCAGCCGGGCTCACACTGAACAGCGGATAATGCCGAATGCGTTATTCGTGATTTTGGGCAACAGCGCCGCCCAGGTAAATCATCGTCATCAACGCGAAAATATATGCCTGCAGAAAAGATACAAACACGTGCAGGCCCATGAATATTACTGGGAATCCAATAAAAGTAAGACCAAGGAACACCAGCGTCACCTGTTCACCGGCAAACATGTTAGCAAACAAACGGATGGTCAGCGACGCGGGTCGCGCCAAGTGGCTGATGATTTCAATAGGCAGCATCAACGGTGCCAGCCACCACACTGGGCCGCAGAAGTGGAGCAGGTATTTCCCAATCCCTTGAATTTTGGCGCCCATAAAATTGTAGTAAAGAAATGACGCGATAGCTAAACCAGCAGGCACATAAGGGAACATGGTGGGCGATTCCAGCGTCGGTATAATGCCCAGCAAATTGCAGAACAGCACAAAGAAAAACATGCTACCCACGTAAGGGACAAAGCGCGAACTGCCGTGGCCAATGTTATCGTGCGCCTGATGATGCAGAAAATTGTAAGCTGCTTCAAAAATGTGTTGCATCTTGCCCGGCTTATCCATGGAAAGCTTCGGTCGCAAAATGGCGAAGGTCAGAATCATGATGATGGCCACCAGAATCTGCATCACGATGAAGGTTTCCCACGGACGCGCTTGCGCAGTGTACGGTCTGCCGAAAATCGGGAGGACGGTGCTAAGGATTGTGTTGCCCAAACCAGCCAAGTGGTCGTTGAACAGGGCTGTAAGCCAGGGTTCATGTTCTTGCATAAATGATTTCGTAGAGGATTACAGCGATGACCGCCGCCAAGGGCATAAAAAGCCCGGCGAAAAGTGCACCAACATTAATTCCGGTTCCCTTAACTATAGCAAACCCAAGCCCTCCAAGCAGCATGAGCCCCCCCATTAACAGGAATCCAGTGCGATTCGCAGGTTGCCTGGTGCCCGGCCCCAGTGCATTTACCACGCGATGCAGAATGTGAAAATTGAACCATCCGGCAAGGGCTCCAATGGCCACTCCCAGCCCATTTCGCCACCCGTATCCGATGAATGCGCCAACGGTTCCAAGCAGTCCGAAGACAGGGACAAACAGTTGCAGACGTCGCATGGCCGCCTGATAAGGGGCTGCGTTCAGAGGAGGTTTGTTACGCTCCACCATTCCCTTTACCCACGTTCGATTTTTGAATTTCGCGGAGAAGGCTGACAATGCCCGCCACCGCCCCAAGAATCAGAAAGATGACCGTGAAGTAAGTGGTGCCCCGCCAATTATCCAGGTAGTGGCCAATGACATAGCCGATGATCACGCTGATTGGAAGCAGTGCGGCAAGACCTATCACTTCGCCGAACTGTTGGGATGGAGTTTGTTTAGGCTTTGGCATTTACATAGACATAACTTCTAAACTATCCGGACCACAAATTCGCTCCAACTCTGCCTTAAACTGCTTATCGGCGCGCACCTTCATATGCAAATCCATCAACACCGAAAAGTCCCGTGACTTGTCGATCCGCAATCGCACTTCAGCCCCGCCTGGCTTGCGACCAAACAGTTCCGCCAGCTTGGGGGCAATCGTCTCATCTTCCCCGCCCGCTCCGTTCACCCGCACCCGAATCGAAATCATGCTCGGCAAATTCACGCGGGCATTTTCCAGCGCGATCACGTCTTTGATGCTGATCTTCGATGCGGCACCTTCTTCCGGCATCACCACGCCGCGCACCAGCATTGCCTTATCCTCAAACAATCCACCCATCACCGATTCAAACGAGGATGCGAACACCATGGCTTCCAGTGCCCCTTTGTGATCTTCAAGTAACATGGACGCCCATAACTTGCCTTCCTTATTCCTGCGACGATTAATGCCAGTCAGAATGCAGCACATGGCCACTTCCGCGCCTTTTACCAAGCCTTCCAGTTGGTCCGTCTCATGCGTGCGTAACTCCAGCACCTTATCCATATACTGGTCTAGCGGATGTCCGGTAACATAGAACCCAATCATCTCTTTCTCGCCACCCAACATCTCAAACGACGTCCAATCGGCCACCTCCGGCAGCTTTTCAGGAGTCTGCAATTCTGCCGCGAATAAGTCGCCGAACAAGCCTGTCTGGCCGCTTTCACGATCTTTCTGTGCCCGCGTGCCGTGCTCAATCGCCCTGTCCAGAATGGCCCATTGCTGTGCGCGATTTCCATCCAGTGCATCCATCGCCCCAGCCTTGATCAAGCTTTCAATGGCGCGTTTGTTGAGTGCCCCTAAACTTACTTTGTCGCAAAACTCAAACAGCGAAGTGAACTTACTCACATCGTTACGAGCTTTGATGATTGCTTCCACCGCACCTTGCCCTAAGTTCTTAATCGCCCCCAGTCCAAAGCGGATGGATGGGCCATCGGGTGTGAAGTTGAAATCGGAAGAATTCACGTCGGGCGGTTGTACCTTAATGCCCATGTCGCGGCACTCGTTAATGTACTTCACCACCTTCGCCGTATTGCCAGTTTCCGACGTCAACAACGCCGACATAAATTCCACCGGATAGTGCGCTTTCAGATAGGCCGTAACATAGGCCATGTAAGCATAGGCCGCCGAGTGCGACTTATTGAATCCGTAACCAGCGAACTGCGCCATTAGGTCAAAGATCTTTTCCGCTTTCTTCGGATTGTGACCTTTGTTTACGGCACCTTCAAGAAACCTGACTTTCTGCCGCTCCATTTCTTCGGCACTCTTCTTGCCCATGGCCCGACGCAGAATGTCAGCATCGCCCAGCGAATAACCCGCCAGCACGTTTGAGATCTGCATCACTTGTTCCTGATACACAATCACGCCGTAAGTTTCATTCAGCAGCGGTTCTAATTCAGGAAGATCGTAAGCAATGGCCTTCTTGCCTAATTTACGAGCAATAAAATCGTCAATCATGCCGCCTTGAATTGGACCAGGGCGATACAACGCATTCAACGCGCACAAATCTTCAATGCGTTCCGGCTGATAGCGACGTAGAATGTCGCGCATGCCAGAGGATTCAAACTGGAATACACCGGATGTAAAACCTTTGCTGAAAATCTCGTAAGTCTTCGCGTCATCCAGCGGAAAATCCTCAATCTGAAACAACTCGCCAGTGGTTTTCTGAATCAGCTTCAACGCATCGGCGACAATGGAAAGCGTAGTTAAACCCAGAAAATCGAACTTCAACAGGGCCAGCTTATCCAGCCCGTTCATATCATACTGGGTTACAATTTCGTCCTTGTTCGTCTTGTACAAGGGGACAATTTCACGCAGCGGTTGCGGGGATATCACCACACCAGCGGCGTGCACCGACGCATTGCGGGACATGCCTTCCAGCTTCAATGCCACGTTCAACACTTCACGCACACGAGGGTCACGCTTAGCTTCCGATTCAAAGCCTGGCTCCTGTGCAAAAGCATCTTTCAGCTTAATGTTCAAAGTCGGCGGAACCAGCTTGGTCAGCTTATCCACTTCAGCAAAAGTCATGTCCAGCACACGACCCACATCTTTCAACGCAGCTTTAGAACTGAGCGTTCCAAACGTGATGATCTGCGCCACTTGCTCACGCCCGTATTTTTCCGTGACGTACTGAATCACTTCCCCGCGGCCGCGCGGGCAAAAGTCCGTATCCACGTCGGGCATGCTGATGCGTTCAGGATTCAGGAAGCGCTCAAACAGCAGCCCGTACTGCAATGGATCAATATCGGTGATCTCCATGGCGTAGCTCACCAGCGAACCAGCCGCCGATCCACGGCCCGGACCCACCGGAATGCTGCGCGATTTCGCAAAGCGGATGAAGTCCCAAACAATCAGGAAGTAGCCAGAGAACTTCATCTTCTGAATCATCTGGATTTCACGATCCAGCCGTTCCGCATAAGCTCCTAACGGTTCCCGCAACGCACCCCTGGCGGCCATTGCCTCTAAGCGCGGACGACGCTTTTCAAACCCTTGCCGACAAGCGTATTCAAAGTACGAATCAATGTTATGTTCCGCTGGAACATCAAAGCGAGGGAACGGATCCTTTACTTTTTCCATCTTCACCTGGCAGCGCTGGGCAATGTCCCAGGTGGAATCCAGCGCCTGCGGATAATCACCGAAAATCGCTTCCATCTCCTTCCGGGTTTTCATGTAGAATTCCGGCTGATCAAAGCGCATGCGGTTGGCGTCGGTGATGGTTTTGCCGGTGGAAATGCACATCAACACTTCATGGGCGCGGGCGTCGTCTTTGCGCAGATAGTGGGCGTCGTTAGTAGCCACCAGCGGCA
>JAYWBH010000624.1:0-3706 GCA_043781815.1 Bryobacterales bacterium
CCAAAGCACTACTTTCACTTCAGCTTTTTTGGCACCTTCCAGGACTTGAGCTCGGGTGCCCTGGGTATGTTCGGCATCTTCGGCATGGACGTGCAGAACAGAACGGAAATCCTGATAGATGGTTAATGGGGGCAGTGTTTTGCGAGCTTTGGCAAACTCTGCCCGAACCTGTTGGGCTGCTAAAAGATGAGAGGGCTGAATGCGCTCCAACGTGGACAGTTTGCGCAGCGCCTTGCCTTCGCGATTGATGGCAACAGGTGTCTGGCTGGATAAAACAAAGGCCGCCGTAGCAGCCAAAATGGTTAACGAAATAGGTCTGGACAATTACTTTTATCTTGTTCAAATTTTTCGATGCGCTAATTTTTTTCAACGATATAGAGATAGATCTTGTGCATGCGGTTGTGAGCATACACTTCTTCCACCATCTGCGGCTTCCAACCCTTAACAGGGTAATCGTGTGACACCACACGCGTACCCGCCTTCAAATTTTCCTGCAATTTGGGACGAAGCATTTCATTGGCGGAAGTGGTTAAATACAGCGTGACCACATCGGCTGGGCTAAGGTCCACGTCCATGGCATCAGCCTTGAGGACTGTGGCACGATTGCGCAAACCGAGCTTGTTAACAATTTCAGAAGCGGATTGCGCCAGCTTTGGGGAAATTTCAATTCCCACTGCCTTGGCTCCAAATTTTTGAACGGCAGTGATGAGGATGCGGCCATCTCCGCAACCAATGTCGTAAACCATTTCCCCGCGCTTCAGTTGGGAAACTTCCAGCATGCGGTCAATGATATCTTGTGGCGAAGGAACATACGGGGCTAGCTGATGGCCTTCTTTTTGGGCCAACGCAACCATGCTTAAGCAAGCCATGCTGAGTAAGAGCGTTGTTCGTAACTTCATATTACTTACTGCCCTCCACCGGCAGCCGAAGCGGCGCGGTTATTTTTCTGCTTCACAATACTTTCCACCATTTCTGACGTCGCAAACCACAAATCTCTAGGCTTGGAAATGGTGAATTCCTGCCCTTTGAAATATTTAACCGCGTGGGAGATAGCATCCCTCCAGGGTGCGGCTTGCGGGAACAAGTTGTAATTCAAATAGTAGACCGGGTAGGTCAATGCGCCCAACTCCTTTAAGACATCGGGTTCAATCTTGGCGTCAACCATTGCTTTGGGTCCGGCGAACACAATGGCATCGGGCCGATCTGTGCGGGACAATTCCGATTGCACTAGCCCGGACAGAAAAGAAATTTCGCCCTTCTTCTGACCCAGGCGAGTTAGATCCACCGTTGCTAATTTCACTTTACTCACAGCCTCACCCAAACTTGGGAAGTCGATAGTTTCGGCATTTTCCTGGCGGAACAAAATACGTTGCTCATGTAAATTAAATGCGACCAACGAAAACTTACCGATGCGCGGGTCGCGAAAAATGCTGCGCAAAATGGAGACCAGCGCCGTAATATCGTGAGGTCGCATGGCTGCTGAAGTGGCATTTTGCGGGGCATAGTTCAATAACACCTTGACATTAATAGGAGCCGCAGGGGTCCGCTCAACGGCGGGTTCCTCACGGAAATATTCCAATTCAACCGGTCTAACTTCTGATTGCGGGATTGCTACAGTAAGTGACGTATCCTTTGGCGGTAGGGTTGCTTCAACATCCCAATAAAATGAGCAAACTCTTTCGGCACGGTCGCGCATTAGCCAGTCCACATGATATTTCCCGGCGCCCAAATCGAAGCCACCCTCCAGGCTAGCCTCGCCTTTAGCATCGTCTTCAATGGCCGGAACCTTTACCTTTTGGATGAAATAGGAGGACTCTTCCACTTTGTCTTTGGCGGTGACTCGGAAAAGAATGGTCAGCAGATTTTCAGAACCGGCCAGTTCACGAAAGGGAACATTCACTTCAAAACCGGTATGAAATTTAAGATCGAAACCCAGCGGCGCTTTGGATGGAGTGACTTTACAGGGAAGATCGTTACGCACTTCCTGCATCTCAAGCACTGCCGAATCGGTGGGAATCATGCGAACCAGGTTGCCCGCGGAACCCATGGGGGTTTGGCCGCACAACATAGGCGTATGGGCTAAAGCCCAAAGCAAGTACGCCGGAATGGTCGTAAAACAATGCTTTTTTATCAGCATGCTCTCCCTCAGGAATGCACGGTTACTGGTGTGCCGATGATTCACGGTGGTGAATTTCCGGCACAGAGTGACTACGCGCTATTATCTACTAAAAATAAGATCTTTGGAACTGAAAAATACTCTTTGAAGGAAAATTCATAAAAACGCCAGCGACTCAGGAAACCGCTGTGCTACATTGCCCATATGGCGAGAAGCTTAAATAGAGTGATGTTGATTGGGAATCTCGGTCGCGATGCCGAAACGAAATTCACCCCGGCCGGTGCGGCTCGGACTACATTTTCAATAGCCACCACGCGTAAGTGGAAAGATCAGGCAACGGGCGACTGGAAAGAAGAGACAGACTGGCACAATGTTATTTTGTGGCGCAGTGAAAACCTTGCCAACTACCTGTTAAAGGGTAAACAAGTTTACATTGAGGGTCGTCTGCAGACTCGGAACTACGAAGATAAAGACGGCAAAAAAGTTTACGCAACCGAAGTAGTTGCTGAAGAAGTGATGCTGTTGGGCGGTCGCGCTGAAGGGGAAGGTGCCGGTGCAGGTGGCGGCGGATTCCAGCAGGAACGGGGAGCGTCATCGGAACGCAGTGGTGGTCCAGTGTCTATGCCTCGTAGTGCCAGGGCTGCACAGCCAGCGGCGGCAGCATCGGAAAGTTTCGATCAGGGAATTACTGACGACGACGTTCCTTTTTAGGGGTGTGGCGAAACTTTCGGCATGCCCTGTTCACATTTAGCCCCAGGTCACCCTAATGAATGAATTGCAGATTGGAGACCAAACCATCCGCTATGACCGCGAAGCAACGGCAGCGGCATACGAGGTTGTTCAGAAAGGTGATACTGAGATTTGTGCTTGTCTTTTCTGCAAAAATTTTCTAATTCAGCGGAATGTTGCCTATCCCGCTTCGTTCAAAGCAATGCTCCAACAACTGGGCATTGATCTGAACAAAGAGGGCGAGGTTTTTGAGTGTGGACCAGATGCGGAGGGATATCACCTCTATGGCGGTTGGTTTTATCTCATCGGGGAATTGGTTACGCCAGGAGAAAACAGTTGCAGCGGGCCTGCTCCCCTGGAATTCGCATCCTTCTTCGCCAACAGCGGCCCAAAACCTTTTTATTTCAAAGGGGAACCCCTGCTGCTACTGGAGTTCTCGGCTCGTATCCAATGGGTACTGCCGGATGATCCCAACAGTGGCCGACGATTCGCAGCAGGGTAAGTTTTGGCAACATAACCATCAACAAAATACTTGCATAGTTTTGCGGCATTACTTCCACTCCGTCACCATGTTGTCATCCGTAACCACCTTGTGCATTGCGGTCCGCTTTAACAAGATGTCCCTGGTCTCCATTTTTTCATCATCCAATGGAACGCCGGGGAGCGTATCCACGTAGCTCAGAATTTCGTTCAATCGTTTCACCCCATCCGGCTTTACAAGATCCAACGCGGGTTTCCCGTCCAGCCGATAGTTCACTAGCACCTGCTTCCAACGATCTTTGTCGATCACAATGGGACTATCGCTGACGGCCATCATGGGGCCGAAGCGGTAGGCGTAGGGGAATTTCACTGCGCCGGTTC
>JAYWBH010000625.1:0-11104 GCA_043781815.1 Bryobacterales bacterium
CACACCGTTCAACTGAAACATGGCCAAGGCAACCAGCACCAGCATCAGCAGATCGCCTAACAATGTAACCAGCCCCGATGAGAAAAGTTCATTGAGCACATCAATATCTGAGGTGACGCGAGTCAACATACGACCAATGGGATGCGTATCGTAATAGCGTAAATCCAGCTTCTGCAAATGTCCCATCACTTCTTTGCGCAAATCGAACATCGCATTCTGACCAGTGGACTGCATGATCAATGCTTGCCCAAATTCGCACAGAAATGTGATCACCAACGCACAAAGATAGAGCATTGTAATTTGCAGCAGCCCTTCATTTGGGGATGCAGAAAGCCATTTTTCAAGCGGAGCCCAAGTGGTGTTCGGGGCCTTCACCAGATAACGGTCAATAGCAAGTTTTGTAAGCCACGGCCCGGCCACTGCGGACAAGGAATGCCCTGTCAGAAGTAGCAATGAAATTGTTACGGAAAGTTTGTAGGGTGATAAATAACCCAGCAATCGCCGCATTAAACGGCTGTCATAGGCTTTACTAAGAGACTCGTCTTCCACTATCTCAGTTTAGCGTTTCGCGATAGCTAAAAACACGTTTCAAACAATCTTGGCGATGTATCCGGCAGACGGGCTGTTACTGGCCACGCCTCCCGGTGCAATGCCCGCGTCGCAGTAGTACAAATGGCCACGATGCATGCACATGCCGTGGGGATCGGGGTCCGATTTGCTGAGGATGATTTTCCCCAGAAGCTCACCAGTTTCGGCGTCCAACTTGTGGATCTGCATTTCTGTAGAATGCATGCACCAGATTCTAGCCTTTCCCTTTTCACGAACAAATGCCAGCCCATGGGCACGATCCAGCATCACTGGAATCTGCCGAATGATTTTAAAATCAGTTGTATCCACTAGCGTCAATTTCTTAAGCGATAAGGATGTAATCCACAACTTGCCTTCAGCAAACTCAAGCCCATGCACACCCCCGCCCCCTGGAACTACATGGCGTTTGATCGTTGCGCCGGTTTTAAGATCGGCTTGAATTACTTGACCAGTGGGGGAATCGGTTGCCCTTGCTGGACGACCAATTGCTTTTCCATTCGATGCCATCCATAAGAACCCCCCGCCAACAGCAATGCCACTGGTATTGGCACATTCCGTGTCAACAGAGCGAATCAGCTTGCCGGACCAAGTGACAAGGTGCGCACGATCCGTTGTCTGCTCACCAATCCACAATCCTTCTTTCGTTGATTCAAGCCCGTTGGGGTGTCCGTCGGGTGATTTGAAAAGCTTGATTACTTTTGCTTTTCTCTCAGGAATGGAAGAGAAGGCGCATTGTGCCGCCAACGAAAATCCAGCAAGGAAAGTACGGCGTCTCATTTGTTATTTTGCCTCTCCGCGAATTCTTACCAAATCTCTGGTGATCGATTTAAGATCCGGTGTGCCAGCCAAGCCCATGTCCAGGGCGAACTCAGTGCGCAATAATTCGATGACTCGTTCCACACCAGGCTGACCGAAAGCGGCCAAGCCATACAGATAGGGCCTGGCAATGCAGACAGCTTTTGCACCAAGAGCCAGGGCCTTCAGAATGTCCGTACCGCGACGGATGCCCCCGTCTATCAGCACTGGAATTTTCCCTTGTGCTCCACGCACTACCTCCGGCAGAGCCTCGATCGTGCCACCTACATGATCCAATTGTCGAGCCCCGTGATTCGACACGATCACCGCTGATGCACCGTATTCCACCGCGCGGGCAGCGTCTTCTTCAATAAGAATACCTTTCAAAATAATAGGCAGCGTAGTAATTTGACGGAGTTCACGCAAGCTGTTCCACGTAGGCGTGGGGAATGGCCGCGAAGGGGATTCACCAGCACTTTCCGGATTCTTTGGTGGCGGCAACTTGCCATTGCGATCACGCGGCGGAACTCCTGATTCGCACCAGTTGCGTTCAAACTTATTATGAATATTTCGTTCCCGATGACTGACGTACATAATGTCTGTGGTGAAGCAAATGCCAGCGCAGCCCATGGATTCCATACGTTTCGCGAAGGTTCGCATGCTTTGGGTATTGCGCAAATCGCCGCCTGTAGTAAGGTGCCACCAGACCTTGGCCGCGTCCCCTTTTTCCAAAGACTTTTCAATACCACCGTTGGTGATGTGCAGTGCTGAGGCCTTGCCAGCAGCGCGGCTGACAATGTTTTCCCCATCGGCATGGAAACAATTCTTGCCACCAGCGGGATCCAGCAGAATGGGGAAGTCCAGCTTTTTTCCGAAAAGTTCTAGTGATGTATCAATTTTATGAACGTCAACCAATGCCTTGGGCCGAAGGATGATGCGATTGAAACCAGTGCGATTGTCTTTCAGTGAAACTTCGTCTTCGCTGCCACCTTCCAAATAATCCCAAGCAATAGGATCAAGCTTCGCTTTTGCAAATGGGGCAAAGTCAAAAACATTGGCACAATCTAAAAGATGCGGGTCGGGAGCGGCAACTTTCGCTTGCTGAGAATGCAGCAACGCGGGAGTACTCCACAACGCTGCCAATTTTAGAAGTGCGGTCCTTCGATCCAAATGCATTGGCGTGAGCATATCATAGTGGTCATGTCTCAAACACGAAGAACTCTATTGAAAGTGGCGGCAGCTTCTCCCATGGCCGTTGCGGCGGCGAAGCCCCTACTGAAGGAGATGCAAGTGTATTCCAAACTCGGTGTCAAACCGGTAATCAATGGCATGGGTACCGTGACAGTGCTGGGTGGTTCATTAATGCCTGTGGAGGTTTTGCAGGCAATGGATGAAGCAGCTCGCACATTTATCTTCATCCCCGACTTGCAGCGCAAAGCAGGCGCACACATTGCCGAGTTATTAGGAATTCCAGGGGCCATGGTTACTGGTGGTGCAGCATCGGCCATTACGGTGGCGACCGTGGCCTGTCTATGCCGTGGCGATCAAGAGAAGTTACAACAGTTGCCCGATATTTCCGGCATGGCCCATGAGGTGATTCAACAGAAGGCGCACCACAGCGGCTATGAACATCAGATCACGCTGACTGGTGCAAAAGTGATTGAAGTGGAAACCGCAGCAGAACTGGAATCAGCAATTGGGCCGAAGACGGCGATGATGTTTTTTCTGAATAAGCATGAGCCCGATGGAAAAATCAAACGTGCAGAGTGGTTGCGGATTGCGAAGAAAAATAACATTCCCACGTTCAACGATGCTGCTGCCGATGTCCCGCCCAAAGAGCGGCTGTGGGAAATTGTGAAAGAAGGCTTTGACCTGGTAGCATTTTCTGGCGGTAAGGCAATGCTGGGTCCGCAATCGGCAGGGCTTTTGTTGGGTCGTAAAGATTTAATTGATGCCAGCTTTCCGGCAATGAGTCCCAACGGCGGAATTGGGCGCGGGATGAAAGTTGCCAAAGAAGAAATCGTGGGAATGGTAGCAGCGTTGGAACGTTTTCTGAAAGCAGATCATGCGGCAGAGGCTCGCTTGCTTGATAAACGCGTCGCTGAAATGATCCAGGGCATGGGTGCGGTGAAGGGCGTCAAAACTTCCAAATATGTTCCAGTGATTGCCAATGAATTACCGCACTTCTTAATGGAGTGGGATGAAAGTTTGGTCGGGTTGACGACACAGCAGATTGTCGAGAAGCTGCAAAAGAACGACCCACCAATTCATGTTTTACCAGAAGGTCCAGGACGAATGGTGGTTTCCGTTTGGATGATGACGGGCGAGCAGCATCGAGTGGTTGCCAAGCGCCTAGCGGAGATTTTACGAGGCTAGCGAATTACTTCGACGGTTCCTGGTAAAGGCCCAATACGTTGCCTGCGGGGTCGCAAAATCGTGCAGTGATTTCACCTGAGTCTCCACCTACAGGCTGGACGATTCTACCCCCGTATGCTGCGACTCGTTCCAATGTTGTGGAAACAGAATCCACCATGATGTAGATCAACAGGCCGGGCACAGGGGATGGTGGTCGGCCCAGCACCCAAGCACCGCTGACTTCGCCAACTGAGTCGTTGAACGCAGTGGCCCCATCACCACGTTTCCGAATCTCCCAATGGAAGACTTTGTGATAGAAATCGGCAGATTGCTGAATGTTAGTGGCAGGGATTTCGATGTAGCAGATCTTGCCATTGGCAGTAGTTGGTGGCATTGGAGTTTCTCCTATAGAAGCATATTTCAGGATAGAGCGAATTTGCGCAACAATAGAACAAATGACCGAAGCAATTATCCGCGATCCAGAGATCATGCACGGAGTACCTGTTTTTCGGGGTACTCGTGTTCCGGTTCAAACTCTTTTTGACTACATTGAAGGTGGCGACACTCTTGAGGTATTTTTAAGCGGCTTCCCGACTGTTAGCCGCAGCCTCGCCATTCAGGTTCTTGAATGGGCAGCCTGCGATTCATCGGCCATGAATGTCAAACTGCCTCCTGCATGAGTTTGAAACACTCAACCCGGTAGTAATTCAGCATTACTTGGCTTGCGCTTCTTCCTCTTCTTTGCTTTCGGTCGAAACAAATATCCAAACAGCAGCACCGCAGCAATCCCGATAGCTTCCGCTACATAAAGTGTCCATTCTGGAGCATTCGTCCTGCTCGTTATGGCATGGTCAGTAGCGATCATTTCTCCACCGACTTTCCCCAGTAACGCAGCGCCTGCCCAGATGATCCATTTGTGACGATCCATCCATCCTGACAATACATTGCTGGCAAAGACCACGAACGGAATGCTCAGAGTAAGTCCGAAAACCAACAGGCCAGTTCTGCCTTTAGCAGCAGCGGCCACTGCAAGAATATTGTCCATGGACATGGTCACGTCGGCCACCACAATCATCCACATTGCCTGCCACACGCCGCCTGCCTTCTTTTGACCACTGTTATCATCGGCAGCATCGGTCAGTAATTTCATTGCGATCCAAATGATGAGAACCCCGCCCACCAATTTGATGTAAGACGCACCCAACAATTTGGATGCAAAAAGCGTCAGAATAATACGCAGAACCACTGCGAATGCTGCGCCTAGCATGATTCCGATTCGCCGTTGTTTGGCATTGAGCGATTGCACTGCCAAAGCAATGACAACAGCATTATCCCCCGCTAACAGCAGGTCAATCATCACAATGGAAAATATACTGAGCAGGTTTCCGGCGACGAAAAGACTGCTAACCCAGCCGTACAAAAAATCCAGCGAAAAAATATCCCCGCCATGTTGCAGGATTTTGTGAGCCAGTTTGGAAAGGAGTTCGACCATGAATTAAATAGTTGGACTTTCCCAATGACCGCTTTTTGCTGATCGGAAAAGCGCGTCGATAACGGCCATGTTATTCAGCGCATCTTCTAAGGGGACGGCCACTTCCGTTCCGTCCAAAATTGCGCGACTGAAATGATCCCCTTGTAATGTGTATTGATCGCACGGCGCAGCTTCTGTTGTGACGGCAGCAGCACCAGCGAGTTCCTTGCCGCTATCCACGAACAGCTTGCAAGCGTGGCCTGGCGGGGCGTTGAATGGAATTTGGATTTCCAGCCGGGACGTAGTGCCAAACACAATCATCCGTTGATAGGGGACTACTTGCGTGCCACAGGTGAACGTGGCTTGTGCTGACGGAAACTGCATCATGGCGGAACTGCAACGGTCGGTTCCGAAATCAGGATCGCGATCCAGCATGGCGATTACTTTCATGGGCTCTTCACCCAATAAATAGCGCGTTTGCGTGATGGGATAGCAGCCGATGTCCATCAATGCACCGCCGCCTTGCGCTGTGCTGTTACGGATGTTATTCGGATCGCGATTGAAGTAACTGAAAAATGAGGCGATGGACGTAATGCGACCTAACTGACCGCTTTTTACGATTTCGCGTGCCAACATCCATTGCGGATGAGTGCGAACCATGAAGGCTTCGCACATCTTCACACCGGTCCTATCTCGTACTGCAATCAGTTGTTTTGCTTCGTCGGCAGAAAGCGCAATCGGCTTTTCGCAGAGCACATGCTTGCCCGCATTCGCAGCCTTGATGGACCAAAAAACATGCAAATCATTGGGTAATGGATTGTAAATGGCATCAATATCCGGGTCGGCTAGTAGTTCATCATAGCTTCCATAAGCCTTGCGAATGCCCAGTTGCTTGGCTGCTGCTTGCGCCCGACCAAGGTCTCTTGATGCGATGGCGGCGATGTCGCAGAGCTCGCTGAGCTGCATCCCTGGGATGACTTTTTTCAGTCCGATAGCGGCTGGGCTGAGTATGCCCCAGCGGATTTTTCTTGACATAAATATCCTTAAAACGCGCATTTATGTCGCAAAAAAGTGGTCAAAACGTGCATTTTGGACCACTTTTGAGCGCAAAAAACGACATTTAGCGACCTAAATTGCGATCTGAGGACGGTCTTTCTTGGGCCAATCCAGGTGGAAAAACTTGCCGCGGGGCTGGTCCACACGTTCGTAAGTATGGGCACCAAAGTAATCCCGTTGAGCTTGCAGCAAGTTGGCTGGCAGACTTTCCGAGCGATATCCATCGTAGTAGGACAGAGCGGAATAGAACGTGGGCACGGGCACTCCATTTTCCGCAGCACGTGCAATGACCTTCCGCCAGTTGGTCTGACAGCGTTCAATCTCACTTTGGAAAAACGGATCAAGCAGCAAATTAGCTAAGCCTGGATCGCGCTCATAGGCTTCCGTAATTTTTTGCAGGAAGCGAGCGCGGATGATACAACCACCTCGCCAGATTTTTGCGATTTCACCAAAGTTGAGCGACCAACCATATTCCTTCTGAGCCTCGCGCATCAGTTGAAAGCCTTGTGCATAGCTGCAAATCTTGGAGCAATACAGAGCATCATGAATAGCTCGCACCAAGCTGGACCGGCTGGCTTTGACGTTCTTCACTGGTCCTTTCAATTGCTTCGACGCAGCCACACGTTCCTCTTTCACAGCGCTAAGGCAACGGGCAAACACTGCTTCCGCTACGGTAGGGGCGGGGATGCCCATGTCCAGCGCATTGACGCTGGTCCACTTTCCGGTACCTTTTTGGCCAGCGGTGTCCAGAACAATTTCCACAAATGGCTTACCTGTCATTGGATCTTTCTGATGCAAAATGTCAGCAGTGATTTCGATTAGAAACGAATCCAGAACGCCCTTGTTCCACTTCTTAAACACATCGCCGCACTCTTCGGCCGTCATGCCAAGCAAACCGGTCATCAGGGAATAGGCTTCGCAAATCATCTGCATGTCACCATATTCAATGCCGTTGTGAACCATTTTCACGTAGTGACCAGCGCCGTTGGCACCAATGTATTCAGCGCAGGGAGTGCCGCCTTTTACAGGCTTTCCAGGCTTTCCGCCCATCATTGGCCGACCCTTGGCGTCTACTTTTGCAGCGATGGCGTTCCAAATGGGTTCCAGTTCCTTGTAGGCATCGCGGTCACCACCAGGCATAAGCGAAGGGCCGAAGCGGGCACCTTCTTCACCACCGGAAACACCAGAGCCGATGAAGCGCAGCCCTTTAGCACCCAAATCTTTTTCGCGACGAATGGTATCGGTCCACAACGAATTGCCACCGTCGATGATGATATCGCCTTGCTCTAAAAGCGGCACCAGACCGTCGATGACGGCGTCTGTTGGCACACCAGCCTTAACGAGAAGAACAATCTTGCGGGGCTTGCTCAATGATTGAACAAACGCGTCAATCGTATCTGCTCCAACCAAGCCGCCGGGCGTCCCGGCATTGTCTGCAACAAACTTGTCGGTAGTTGCTGTGGTGCGATTGAAAACGGAAATCTGAAAGCCGTGGTCAGCAATATTTAGGGCCAGATTTTGGCCCATGACGGCCAGACCAACCAGGCCGATGTCGGATTGTTTTTTTGCCATATTTTATTTCCTTCTTAAGAGGGAGTGTTGGATTATTGACGAGCTGGAACTGCTTTTTGAGCTTGAACCAAGTGCCGTCGTTGGTGCGCTGCAAGAATGCAGAATGCGGAATAAAGGTTGTACTTAATCACATTGGTTGCCGGTGAGCATACCTTTACACTGACCATAGATATGGGCGCTGCTGCATCTAATGCTTGCAGAAGTGCTTGCTGGGATTGTAGAAATTCGGCAAGTGTTTCTTTCGCACTTGTGGGCTTGCCCGGCAGGAACGGTGCGGGAGCGGGAACTTTGAATCGGGCTGGCGGTTCTGTCAGGCGCACAAAGAATTTGCCGACAATATCCATTTTATAAGGTGCATCCGAGTGAATGCTTTCCCGAACAGCTTTCTCTCTTGCTGTTGCAAAGTCCGGTAAAAACTTATTCGATGTAACAGTTAAATGAGCCAGACATTCGGCAGCAGACCACTTCCCTGTTGTTGGGCGGCGCATCAGTGTTTCTTCAGACTGTTCAGAAAAAAGCTTTCCAGCAATTTCTGAAGAGGACAAGAACTCGTCTTTCAAAGTCTGAATTTGCCCGGATCGTTCGGAGGTGTTCATTTCTATCTATTATAGGTTCTTCTGGAAATTAATCCGGGTGTCTTTCGAAAATAGGACGTTCGGCGTTGATACCAAACCACATGAGGGCACCAAAAACATAGAGGATGGCTGTGAAATACAACGGCGCGTTCCAACTGTCGAAATTCTTCAGCATGTAAGCCAAAATCACCGGACTCAGTGCACCACCAATTTGCCCGGCAGTGTTCATATACGCGCTGACCACCCCAGCGCGGTTCCCGCCAATATCGATGCAGGCACTCCAGGCTGCGCCCAACGGGAAGTTGGCGGAGGCCGCTGCAATTGAAATCAGGATAGCCGCTGTTATAGGATCACTAGCCGCAGTACCCAGGGCCAAGGCCACGGCTGCGGAAAGAAAGGAGCCGACACCGATCAGCGCCCGTCCCCAACGCCTACCAAATTTCCGCACAGCGGCATCCGTAGAAAGGCCGCCCAGCAAGTCTGCCACAACGCTGAGCAACAACGGCATGCCCGCCAGGAAGCCACCTTTCATTCCTGAAAAGCCACGGACCTTCTCCAGATACGTTGGCAGCCAGGTGATGTAGAAATAGAATCCATAGGTTTGGGTGAAATACATCAGGCACAACAAAATAATGTTTTTATGTTTTAGGACATCAGCGAATTCAGAGAGGACCATGGCGTGCGGCGCTTCCACACGGCGACCTCCTTGAATCAAGTGCAACTCTTCGGCATTCACGGATGCGTGTTCGCTGGGGTCGTCGCGAAACCAGTAATACCAGGAGCCAGCCCAGACAAAACCTACCAGCCCGAAGATCACAAATATCCAATGCCAGGTCATCACACCCAACATCGCCGTGACGAGCATCGGCGTGAGTCCGCCAGCAAGGTGCGCACCCATGAAAAAGATACCTTGGGCAGTGCCTCGTTCACCAGCGGGAAACCAGCGGCTGAACGTTCTGGCAGCGTTAGGCCATGCCCCAGCTTCTCCAATTCCGAACAGAAATCGCACAGTCAATAGGGACGGCAAATTGAATGCAAGGGATGTAGCCATGGTGAACGCGGACCACCAGGCGACGATTCTTGTGAGCACTTGTCGCGAACCAATACGGTCTCCCCAATAGCCTGTGGGGATTTCAAAAATGCCGTAAGCGATTGTGAAAGCGCTGAAGACCCAGCCCATTTCGACCGTGGTTAAACCCAAGTCGCGAGTGATGTCTTTCGATGTAATGGCGATGGCAACTCGATCCAGGTAGGTGACACCAGCCAGCAGAACAGTGAACAGCAGTACTTGGAAGCGGACACGAGACGGTTTATTTGGCATGGATAACGATCTGAAGGATCATATCGTTATTGACTAGCGGCGCGCCACCGGGATCACGGCGCGCAACGCAGTATGCGTTTCAGAAAAGCGGCAAGTCTTGTTGTCAACCAGTTTGAAACGTTTTGTTTCAGCCATTACGCTGGCCTCAGTGATCAGCTTTTGACCTTTGGGGTAAACAATCCAGATGGCCCCGTTGCGTTTTATTAGCGGTTCCAATTTAGCCAGCAGCACCAGATCCGAATCTGTTTCCGCACCAAGAAAAATAACGTCGCAGTCCTTGATACTTATAGCGTAAGTGTGAAGTTCGTCGACACATTTTCGCAAGTCGGCGCAGAATTGTTCCTGTTTCCAATTGACCAAGGCTACTCGTTGATTTTTCTTGATGCCCAACTTGTCGAACAGCGTTGGTGGATGAAGAATCTTGTCGCACCACTTTGGGGCGACTGCTCCTAACAGGAAGCTGACTGACACGCCATTGTGTTCCACCACTAGATCTTGGCCCACCACGTGAATCTTGGTGATTTCACTTGCGGGAATTTTCAGGCGAAATGTTCCTCTGAAAAGAAGCACATCTGTTTCCCACTGAAGCTTTCCATCAGAACTTTGATTCCCCATGCACGCACTGCAGTTCGCTTCCAGTCCCATAGCCCGATATTTTAACGCGTCCTGGTTAGTTACAATCAAGCTCATGGCAAACTGGACACGACGCGACGTTTCACGTGACATTTCTTTGGGACTGCTGGCAAGCAGCCTGTGGGCCGCTACGCCTCCGCAAATTGTCAAACTACCAAAGAAAGTTCGCCTTGTTCTATTGGGTACGTTGGGACATGTAGGTGAAGTATTAAAACCTTTGCCGCAGCTTCCGGAAATTGAAGTGGTGGCGTATTGTGAGTCCGATCTTGTTGAGTTGAAGAAGATCCTCAAGAACCCAGCATTGGCCAAAGCCAAAGCTTACACTGACTATCGCAAAATGTTAGACGCGGAGAAGCCCGATATTGCGGCCGTCTGCACGTCTAACGGAGATCGTGCGGAAGCTATCCTGGCTTGCTGCGAACGTAAATTACCCTTCATTGCAGAAAAGCCATTTGCTACCTCGTTGATTGAATATTTAAAAGTGGAAAAGAAAATTGTGGATGCCGGAATTCAGCCTGGTATCCTGCTGCCGCTGCGGTTCGATCCGCCATACTTGGCCATCCATAAAATTGTTCAGAGCGGAGCCATTGGAGAGGTAGCGCAGATCAGCTCGCAGAAATCGTATAAAGCCGGGGAGCGACCTGCGTGGATGCAGAATTACAAAACCTATGGCGGCACCATCCCTTGGATTGGGATTCACATGATCGACCTGATGCGTTTCACAAGTGGTCGCGAATT
>JAYWBH010000626.1:0-3695 GCA_043781815.1 Bryobacterales bacterium
CTCAATGGAAGGACTGATCATGGCCCCGGTGTTGCGCTTCTGCGTATTTTCCACCCCGTCAATCACAAAACCAAAATTATCGGCACGAGCTCCGTTCACGGCATAGGCCCCGTCGCCACCGTCACCTTTGGGAATCACGCCACCAGTAAGATAAGCAAGATCGGAAAAATTGCGGCCGTCCAAAGGCATTTCGGCAATTTCTTTATTGGTGGTCACCTCGCCTCTGGCCCCGCTTTCGGTATTCAACACAGGCGGCGTATCGGTTACGGTCACACTTTCTGATGTGGAACCAACCTCCAAAGCGATATCCAGTCGCAGAGCGTTGTCAATGGTCAGGTTGAACTCCGAATGTTTATAGGAACGGAATCCTTTGTGCGTCGCCTCCATGGTGTAGCGGCCCGGATTCAAAAACAAAATGGTGAAATCACCGGACTGGTTCGACGATCCCATGGTGAGGATATTCGTATCAAGATTATTAATCCGAATGTTGACGCCAGCAATGATGGCCCCAGTAGGATCGGTAATCCTGCCGACGACGCTAGCGGAAGGCTGCTGACCAAACAATCCCACACTTGTCGCCAAACAGATAAATATTGCAAGAATACGTTGCCTCATGAAGGACTCCCTGGATTCCACAATTCTAACCGATAATCTGGAATCCAAGGTGGGACTTTTTGTTACATCATTCGTTTGGTTAATGAATGACAGCCTGAGTTTCGGACTTCATTTTTAACACCATACTCACTACGTGCTTAGGTTTCCAGGACATGGGGTCCAAAGTTGTTGCCAACCGGCCTTCTCTTTCCGCTTTGACAAAATCCTTCAACCGCAAATAGGCAATGCCTAAGTTGGAATGTGCTGGACTGGAAGCCGGGTCCAAAGACACGGCAACTTGCAGCTCTTGCAATGCTTCATCCCAGCGATCTTGTTGCATCAAACTGGTGGCCAGGTTGTTGTGCGCTTCCATGTACTGCGAATCAATTGCGATTGCGTTGCGGAAATGTTGTTCCGCCCCAATCGGATTGCCACTTTCCGTCATGCGAACCCCTGTGGCAAGCTCTTTTAAAGCCTTTTTCGGCACTTTATGTGTCAATTTGTACGTAGAAACAGGCCCTAAGGGTGGCAATATGGGGGCAACTGAAGCTCTCGACAGGCAATCTTCCGCACGCAAAGTTCGATCTGGTAAGGCAGATCGAGAAGCGCTGAGGGGGGAAGAACGGTCTGCCCGAAATTGGGCTTGGCGCTCCTCGGCTGAAATGCAGGGGTCTTTATCATCTTGGCGAAAAAGGCTTTGGCAAAAAAGGCTTTGACAAAAAAGAGAGGAAGCCGCCACAAAAGTGACGGCTGATAGGGATTTCATAGATAGTCTCCTGATATGGAAATATAGCTAACTCAGGAAACGGTCTGGGTTCCCAGCGGACTGGTAGGTGAACCTCCGGCGCGGAGGATGGGGAAAATCAGCTTGTTATGCGCAAGCGGCCAGAATCAGGCCAATCTGATTATCCTCAAAGGGTGCGGCGCAATAATCCTTTGCACCGGCCTCAAGAACGTCAACCCATTCCTTTTCTTCAGGAATACGGCTGGCAGCAATTACCGCTGGTTTGGGTGGAGCACCAGAGCTAGCCGCCAGGATAGATCGAACTGCGGCGAGTTCGGGTGGGCAAAAGACAACGTCGTATCTTCGCCAATCTATAAACGATTCCGATGGACCTTGGGTTGGTTCCAAATCAAGTTCCACCGATAAATGAGAGAGGGTCTTCTTCAATTCAGCTTCCACCTCAGGGTCAAGATGGGCTAATAGAATTCGTTTCAGCATCACAATCTCCTTTTATTAGGACATAGTATTTTCGATGCTCGAACCAGGAGATTTAAGGCCCGACTAGGCCACTCCTTGAAGGTACTCCAGGTTCAGGAAAATTACCAATCAAAAGTTTGTATAAAGGCGAAAAAGATGCGGGTGTAAAGCCAGACGCAAAGGGGGGGATTAAATTTCGTACTCTGGAGCCTTGGGCCGACCAATGGTGATTTTATTCCAGATTCGTTCATGTAGGAAATATAACCCGAGCTTAGAGACCATATCGAGCAAACCTGCACCGGCTGAGTTTTTCCAATTCCCGGTGTAGAGATAGAATATAAGCGCCGTTGTCAACGACCCTAAAATACGGTAGCTGATTGCTTTCGCGATGCTGCGGGCGTGCGTTTCCATAGAGATACAAACTGCTGGCTCAATCATACCAAAGTCTATGGAGATTGTGAAGTTACTTTCTAGCCTGTATAATGAAATTGTGCCTAAAGTGACTTTTCTACCGGCTAATGTAACTGTGGAATTTGACCCGGCCACCATGCCCTTTGCTGAGCATGGCAAGCAAGCTTCCTTACTCGACGTCGCCATCAACAACGGAATCACGTTGGAACATGCCTGTGGTGGCAATTGTGCCTGCACCACTTGTCATGTGATTGTGAAAAGTGGCGATGAACAACAGTTGAGTGAAATGGAAGATGACGAAGCGGATCGCCTGGACATGGCTCCCGGCTTGACCCTTCGTTCCAGACTGGGTTGCATGGCCATTGTGAAGGGTGATGTGACGGTGGAAATCCCCACGTGGAACATCAACTACATCAGTGAAGGTGGCGCGTCCATGAATATGGGTGACGCAATTCCTCCGCCGAAGAAATAGCCTACGGTCGCTCCTATTTTTCCGATGAAAACACTTTCGACGAAAGTGTTTCCAAATCCTCGTTGGTGAAATTCATATCCAGATTCACGCTGGAATCGGACATGGTAATCAGCGGCGCATCCAATAGCTTCAACATGTCCTGACTTCGGTCAGGCATTTGCAACCGGGCAAGTCCAATCACACCGCGCAACGTGTCGTGCAGTGTCTTTGAGTCTTTGGGAGTAGGACACTGTGCATTGACGGTCAAATGCAGCCCACTGGAAAGGTCCAGCATGGCTGTGGAACTCTGCAATGAACCCAGCAGCCGGGGCAGGTTGGCCATCAGATTCCTGGTCATGTTAGAGGGTTCCCCGCCCCCGTTGAGTAGAAATTGAGGAATAGGTAATCCATTGAGTGCGATCACCCAGGCTTGGTTGTTACGACGTACCGATCCCAATTTATCCAGAAAGGCTTTTGGAGCAGGTGGATGATCATTGCGAGCGTCAATCAATTGGTGCAGCAATTCAATCTTGCCTGCAGCAATGGTGGAAGAGTTTAAGAACACAACACCGGAATCGTCGTGGGTGAACAGCATGTAGCCTTTGTAATTGGCCCTTACAATACCGGGTTTTTCAATGGTTGGCTCCATACCCATGCCGGAAAACGAACCCCGAGCCAGCACTAGAGATTTCCCTTTGGCGTCGGAAGTGATCATGATCTCCCAAAGATCTTTGCGCGGATCCAGGCCAGTTTCTTTTTCGAAAGTATCCAGCGGCTGTTTAAACTGCGGATTGACGAAGTACTTTTTGTACGCCGCTGTTTCCCGCAGTTTTTCCATCTTGATTCCAGCCAGCACCACCGTATCACTGGGGACAAGGGCCAGCAATGCGGGGTCGACAAATAAATTGTCGTTTTGTCGATTGCAACCGACTAAAGCCAGGGCAAGCAGCGCAGCAGTAATTCGCATAAACAATGTAACGGACAGATAGTTGCTATCGTTCAAGATGATTACTGCTTAACACTGATCGACTTAAAATA